>JAFGEH010000154.1 GCA_016931665.1 Candidatus Cloacimonadota bacterium
GGGATCAGCTGCAGAAATACCTGGAATACAGTGTCGATCCCATTGTCAGCAGTGATGTTACCAATAATCCCCACTCCGCTGTTTTTGATTCTCTTTTCACCAGAGTCCTGCAGAAAGACCTGATCCAGATACTGGCCTGGTACGACAACGAGAGCGGTTATTCGGCCCGGGTGATCGATCTGATTAAATATCTGGCACAACTATGAAAAAAGTCATCAGCTCCGGAGCTTTGGAAGTCAACCTGGCCCAGACCAGGGTTGTCAAGGTGGAAATCCCGGAGGATCAGCAGTGGTTCCTTTCACTTTCCGGAAATTTCTGGGGGATACACAAGAGGGCTCAGGAATTTATCCAGGAATTGAACCATCCCTATTCCAACCGCAAGGAAGTAATTGAACTTCTTAATAATATACTGATAAGTGATTTCTGGGTATATAAGAATTCCGATGAACCGGATAAAGCTGTCCGCGTGATCCTGGCGATCTTCGATAACCTGCTCCAAGAGGAATTGGCCGATGATCTGGCCAGGCAGCTGGTGTTTTCCTATCTGAATTTCTTCAGTAAAAATTATGAGATCTTGAGCGGATACAAAGAACTGGTAATGGAATACATAGATATTTTCGACCGGAATTTTGAGAAAAACTATTTCAATTATCTCAGTAACATAGGCTACTTCATCAAAAGCCTGGAACCGGCTGTGGCAGATCCCGTACTGGAAGAGCATATCCGGAAATTCATGGTTAAACTGCTGCAGCAGAACATAAGTTTCTGGGAAACCACCACAAATATCGAAAAATGGTACAAAGCTAATAAGAAGATGATGTCCGGGGACTACTCCTCGGAAATCAAATCTCTGGGGAAGAGCTTCTTTCAGGCTTATCATAAACGGCTGCAGGAAGCCGTCAGCTGGGAGCAACTCAGCAAAAGTGTCTTTACCTTTTCTGATATCATAGATGCCTTCCGGAAGAAAATTGATATTTTCAGCAAAGCTACTGAGCAGTTCAGCTATATCTTTTATCTGCTGCATCTACCCGGCATGGCCTATCACCGGAATTACCTGCTGATGGACCTGAATCAGGCCATCAGAAGAATCAGCAACGAACTCGATGAAGAACAGAGTATTCAGTCAATTACCGAATTGTTCTCTCTTTTCTCGGATTTCAAGGATAGACATATTAATCTGATCCTGGATTCGATTCTGACCCTGGGCAAGGAAATAATCAATACTCAGAATGAGAATCTGATTCATTATTATGAAGATCAGATCATCAGATTCGGCTTTGTTTCCACAGGAGTTACCTATCTCACCGAGAAATGGCAGCTGAAAGTCAATCCGAGCCATATCAAGAATATCCGGGTCTGGCTGGAGATAATTGAATACGATCCGGAGATGATGCAACAGCTTCTTTCTGCCCTGATCATCAATCTGCATGCAGGCGGAATATTCATCTTCGATACGGACCTGTTTCAAAAGGATATCACCCGGCTGCTGAATTCCCGGATCTCGCCCATCTATAAACGCATTAAGCAGCTCACCCGGATTTTCCCGGTCTATTTCAATGAGATCGGTGCAGAAGGGTTACTGCGGGATGTTACCACCAGAATCGATGAAATTTCCCAGAGAAACGATAAACTGATCCATTTTCTACGTAAGCAGATCCACACTGAAGGGAACAATACCCATATCCAGATAACCTTGAAGATCATCCAGTTCTGGTATGACCTGCAGATTAAGAGGCTGCAGGGAATTGTCCCGCAGAATGTGATTGATACTATTGATATTGATGGTTACTGGGTGCAGGGAGTCCACAAGGTACTCGGCAGGGTTTGTGAGCAAGGCAGTTGCCAGTTGGAGGAACTCCTGAGCAGAGAGATGCCGGAAATCAAAAAACTGCTTTCCACCGTCGAGCACGATCATCCGAACGACGTAAAAAGGGTTTCTCTGATCATTGAGCTGTATCAGCTATTAAAGGAAAAATATTCCTTCGAGACTAATGATATCGTTAAAATCCTCTCCCGTTATAATTTCATAGATAAAGCAGAGATAGAACAACTGGCTGCGGATCTGAACAGCGGGGAAGATATCGATACCCTTAAAACCGTTTATACCATCATGATCAAGATGAATGAACTGATCTTCGATCCCGCCGTTAGCGAGGGCTGGGAGAATATTTACCATAAAAGGCATATAGCTTTCGGCATACCTTCCATGTACGGGGAATATCATGAAACCAAATTCGAGGCCCTGGGCATCACTTTCCGGCTGGAACGCGTTGCCTCGCTGATCGTGGAAAGGATCATCTCCGGAATCAATATTGACTATTTCACAGCCCGAACCCTGAAAGATATCTTCGAGATTATACAATTACTGCGGGAAGGATTGAGTATCGACGGTATCTATGACCAGGGCTTTGATTCCAAGTTGAACATGTTCCAGTACAGCCTTACTTCTGGGTCTTTCACTATCCGCCAGTATATAAATATCTTCCAGTTTATGGAAACCAGCATCAAAGAGATTATCAACAAATATTTCTACCGGCCTTATGACCGGCTGCTGAAGATCATTATTCCCCA
>JAFGEH010000155.1 GCA_016931665.1 Candidatus Cloacimonadota bacterium
ATGTACGACGGCATCGAGTATCGCGGCTTCGGACAAGAAATAGTGGAAGAACTGGCCAGATACGCCGGGGTACCCGTCTGGAACGGATTGACAGATGAATATCATCCCACCCAGGTCCTGGCCGATTTTCTCACAGCCAGGGAATATCTGCAGAAAACTTACCGGGAGATGATTTTCGTATATATTGGAGATGGTCGCAACAACATGGCAAATTCCCTGCTGATCGGGGGGAGTAAATTGGGAATGGATATTCGTCTAGTCGCCCCCGCCGAATATCAGCCCCAGGCCGAACTGGTGAAGACCTGCCAGAAGATAGCCCTCGGTACCGGTGCCAGAATCATGATCACTTCAGATATAGATAAAGGTGTGAAAGATGCTGATGTTCTCTACACCGACGTCTGGGTATCCATGGGTGAGCCGGCAGAAGTCTGGGAAGAAAGGATCAGATTATTAAAGCCATACCAGATCAATTCATCCCTGCTGAAAAAAACCGGCAGAAAGACCATATTCATGCATTGCCTGCCTTCTTTCCATAATACCGATACCAAAGTCGGCCGGGAAATTTTCGAAAAATACGGCCTGCAGGAAATGGAAGTTACCGATGAAGTTTTCGAAAGCGATATCTCTGTTGTATTCGCCGAGGCAGAGAACCGGATGCATACCATCAAAGCCGTGCTGGTAGCCACTCTGGCCTGAAGAGAGTAATATTCGCACTTGAAATAATAACTGCACATATATGAAATTCTTTCTGGCAGCTGTTATTGCCTTCCTCTCTCTGAATAATCTGCCTGGACAAACCTTCCAAATCAACCGGTTCAGTTACCTGTTGTCCATGGGTTTGCTGGCTGCTTTGGATATCAGTAATAATTATCTGGATGAGAAGTTGCTGCCGGAGCCTTCCCCCAGTGAGATCATGGCTCTGGATTCCAGGAATATACCCTGGTTCGATCGTTGGATCAGTTACCGGAGAAATAAAAGCTGGAAGAATGTAAGTGATTACTGCTATTATCTCACTTTTGGAGCCGGCCTCTATTGCAGTTATGAAGAAGACTATTTCTGGGATAATCTGCTGGTGCTCAGTCAGATATTAGTGGCTCAATCTGCAGTGGGAAAATGGATTAAAACTGGCAGCGGCAGGTATCGACCCTATGTCTATGACGATCCCGCTGAGGGTTACAGCCAGAATGGCAGGCATTCCTTCTATTCCCTGCACAGTTCCGGCAGTTTTGCCATAGCCACCTTCGCTTATTACTGCTATTCTAAGAACAATGGCAGCAACCTGCCTCTGGCACTGGTCTTATTCGGTGGTGCCCTGTCAACATCCATAACCAGGATCGTATCTGCTCAGCATTTTCCCAGCGATATTCTGGCCGGAGCTGTCATGGGTAGCGGAATATCCTGGTTGATATGTCTGAGCCACCGTCAGAACAGACTGAACGTTTCCTGCTCGGCTCAGAGCCTGGATGTGAGCTGGTATTTCTAAGCTGGAGAATTACGGTTTATATACTTTATCCCCGTTAACTTCCATCCTGCGGCAGATATCTTCTACTTCACGGAAGGAGACCTTGCCGCTGCCGGCCAGCGGTATGTCTTCAATCACATAGAATTCCTTGGGAATGGCAATAGCCGGCAATTCTTTCTTCATCTGCCGGAGAATATGGCGCTGATCGATCTCGCCGGTAGTAACCGCTGCCACAATATCAGCTCCCTTGGTGGGATTGGGAACATCCACCACGCAGCAGATGACGTTATCCGGCAGGTATCTGGTGAGAACTTCTTCCACTTTAACCAGAGAGACCATTTCCCCGCCGATCTTCACGAAGCGTTTGAGCCGGCCTTTATGCCAGAGAAAACCATCTTCATCCAGCATACCCATATCGCCGGTATCATACCAGCCGTTGCGGATATGCAGTGAAGTTTCTTCCAGGTCTCCCAGGTAACCCTTCATCACCAGATCGCCTTTTACCAGGATCTTGCCCTCCTGGCCGGGTGGCAGAGGAGTATCGGTCTCGCGGTCAATAATCTTCACCTGGACTCCCGGCAGTGGTTTCCCGATACTTCCCGGCCGGTTGGCGCCCGGCACATTAACGGAAATAACGGGACTCGTCTCGGTTGCTCCGTAACCTTCCAGTAATTCGATCTGATGAGCCTTCTGATAGGCTTCCCGCAGCTTGTCAGTTACTTTGTCGGCTCCAGCTATGGCATAGCGCACTGAAGACAGCTCGCCGGGTTCGGATTTCTTGAGATAGCCCCAGAAGAAAGTGGGTGTACCGATTAATATGGTGATCTGGTATTTCTTCACTGATTCCACGATTGCCCGATAATCAAGAGGATTGGCATGGGTAATAACCGAACAGCCGTTCAGCAGGGGCAGCCAGAAATTGGTGGTCAGCCCGAATACATGAAAAAGAGGCAGGGTCCCGGCAAAAATATCTTTGTCATTGAGATCGATGATTTGAGGAATTGCTGCTATGTTATGCATGATATTTTTATGCGAAAGCTGGACTGCCTTGGGTTCTTTTTCACTGCCGCTGGTGAACAGGATAATGCTGGTATCATCCTCCGTCCCCTGATAAACGCTGGATCTGATCATTCCGGCCGGTAATTTACTGTGCAGCAGAGCTTTGATTTTCTCCGTAACAGCGATTGAGGCCATGATATCTTCCAGAAATATCATGCCGGCTACAGGCTCGATATGCAGTTTTTCCAGGAGTTTCTTGCTGGTGATAATTGTCCTGAAACCGCATTTCTCCTGGGCATAGATCGAGTTCTCACTGGCTCCGGTGGAGTAATTGATCATCACCGGTATCTTGCCGGACATTAAAGTTGCTATGATCGCCAGCATACTGCCGGCAGAGGTGGGAACCATGATCCCGATGTAATTTCCCTTATACTTACGGAAGCGCTTGGTCAGGATGAGGGTTGCCAGCAGGGCACGCTCAAAAGAAACATCACGCCCGGTGGCCTGGTCGTAAATAGCGATTTTTTTGCCATATTTTTTGGCAATATCAATAAATTTCTGATGCAGTTGCATACTCGCTCCTTATTAATGAATCATATTCAATTATCATTAACTCATTCGTACACTGTCAAACTATTTAATTTTATCAATAAATTATGCTTTAATCCTTCAGCCTAATTCGCACTTACTGCCGCTATTGAAAATTCCTTGCTTGATTGCAGGGGCCTTTTTTTGTGGTATAAGGTACAGGTCTTAAGGAATGAAATATGATAGATTTTCTACTTGAAATAATCAGGAAGGCGGGAGATATTGTTAGAGAAGCATATCTTGAAACAGATTCAGAGATAAGTCATAAGGGTGATGTTGATCTGGTAACAGAATGTGATCTGGCTTCAGAAGCATTCCTGGTATCTGCCATCCGTAGACAATTCCCCGGTCACGCCATTCTTACGGAAGAACAGAATATTATATCTCCATCTTCAGATCACCTCTGGATCATCGATCCCCTGGACGGAACAACGAATTTTGCCCACCGTTACCCCTTTCTGGCAGTTTCCATTGCTTACCAGATGGAAGGCAGCATTGTAGCCGGAGCGGTTTATAATCCCATACTTCAGGAATTATTCCAGGCCGAGGCCGGAGCAGGAGCATATCTGAATGGTCAGCCCATTCGGGTTTCGGAGAAGACAGATCTTTCTCAAGCCCTGGTAGCCACGGGTTTCCCCTACGACCGCTGGCAGCGGGGAGATTTCTATATTCAGGAATATCTGGCTTTCCTGAAACGGGCTCAGGGTGTGCGCAGAGCCGGGGCAGCTGCCATCGATCTTTGCTATGTGGCTTGTGGCCGCCTGGACGGCTTTTTCGAAAGAAAATTGCATCCCTGGGATCTGGCTGCCGGCAGTTTTATATTGCAGGAAGCCGGCGGGAATGTCACGTCTTACGAGCGGAAAGACTGGCATTATACCATGGATACAGTGATTGCCTCCAACGGTCTGATCCATCATGATATGCAGACAATATTGGCATCGGTGCATGGCTAAAATCATCATCTCTGTTGAAAATTTGCGCAAATCCTTTGCCGAAAAAACGATCTGCCAGCAGGAATCCTTCGGTATCGAAGAAAATGACAAGATTGGACTGATCGGCATTAACGGCTGTGGTAAAACTACTCTCCTCCGGCTGCTGACCGGGCACGACACCCCTGATGAAGGCAAGATCACTTTCCGGAAGGGATTTAATATCGGTTATCTCCCCCAGATACCGGAACTTAATCCCCAATTCACAGTTTATGAACAAATTTATTTCAGCGATGATCCCCATTTCAGGCTTATCCGTGAATATCATCATCTTACTGCCCAGTTAAAGACTGCCGAACGCCCGGAAGCCTTGCACAGCCTGCACCGCCTGATACAGGAAATGGAAGCAGCCGATGTCTGGAAGATTGAGGTTAAGGCACAGTCAATTCTTACCCGTCTGGGATTCAGTGATCTGGAACAGCCTGTTCATCAATTATCCGGTGGGCAGAAAAGAAGGCTGGATCTGGCCCGTGTACTCATGAATGAGCCAACTGTACTTGTTCTGGACGAACCGACCAACCATCTGGATATTGATACCATAGAATGGTTTCAGGATTATCTCATCAACTACCCGGGAACAGTTATTTTTGTAACACACGACCGTTATTTTCTCGATGCTGTTTCCAACCGGATACTGGAAATGGAAGATGGCCACCTGCGCTTCTATCCTGGAAATTATACACAATTTCTAAAACGCAAAGAATTAGAGATCATTGATCTGGAAAGAAAGGAAACCCGCCGGCAGGCTCAACTCAAGAAGGAACTACGCTGGCTGCAGCGGGGAGCCAGAGCCCGGACTTCCAAACCCAAGAACCATCTGAACCGGGTAAGGGAACTTATAGATAAATCTTATCTCACAACTGATGCTGAGCTGGAAATATCTTTCCAGACCAGACGTTTAGGTAAAACCATACTCGAATTAAGGAATACAGAGAAATCCTATTCCGGAAAAAGGCTTTTTTATAATTTTACTCATGTCTTCCAGAAACTGGAGAGAATAGGTATCATCGGACCGAATGGCTGTGGCAAGACCACCCTGCTCAAACTTATTACCGGAGAAGCTGAACCGGACCAGGGCAGCCTGAAAGTCGGCATCAATACGCATTTCAATTATTTCCGCCAGGATACCGCCGAGTTCGATAAGGATCAGACCGTGCTGAATTACATCCGGGAAAGCGCTGATAATATCCGCACCTCGGATGGTACCCTGCACTCGGCCAGTGAGATGCTGAAACGCTTCCTGTTCGACGGCCGAATGCAGCAGAATAAGATTTCATCTCTATCCGGCGGAGAGAAAAAACGACTCTACCTGCTGCGTTCCCTGATGTTCGGCAGCAATTTCATTATTATGGATGAACCTACTAACGATCTCGATATAAGGACCCTGGAAATCCTGGAAGATTATCTGGATGCCTTCAAAGGCTGCCTGCTGGTTGTATCTCATGACAGGTTCTTTCTGGATAGGGTAACGGATTACCTCTTTATTTTTGAAGGTGACAGAATCATCAAATTCCCTGGTAATTATTCAGATTATCTGCTGGTAAAAAGGTACAGAGAAGAGACGGACAGGAGAGAAGCAGATAGCAGAGAACAGGCCCGGTCCTTTCTCCCGGCTGCAGAAAAAACAACACGCAGCCATAAGCTTACTTACAGGGAAAAAAGGGAACTGGAAGAACTGGAAGAACAGATAGCTGATCTGGAACAGAGGCAGGCGGAACTTTTATCCCGCCTGGAAAAGGAAGCAGCTTCCCTGCAGCCTCAGGATTACAGGGAAATTTCGGAATCACTCAAGGCAATTGACCAGGATCTGAATCGTACGACCGAGCGCTGGCTGGAATTGGAAGATGCTGATTAATTATTGATCTTCTTTTTTCTCACTGTTGATGATTTCAATGGTGAAATTGGAGGCTACTGCCGCCAGGGCTCCCAAAGCAGCCCAGACCGGCACCAGCAGAACACCCACTACTCCCACGGTAACAGGTATTTCCAGATATATCTTGCCTTCATCATTCTTGATTATTATCCGACGGACATTGCCGGCGTGTATTAATTCTCTGACCTTGCTGATCAGGTTTTCACCTTTAACCCTGAATTCGTTTTTTTTCTCTTCTGAGTCCATTTGCTCCTCCCTGAGTTCAGCCGGTTATCCCGGCGATATGCTTGTGGGCATAATC
>JAFGEH010000156.1 GCA_016931665.1 Candidatus Cloacimonadota bacterium
AAGGAACAATCTTTTCTCCCTCTCCCTCTCCTCCGGAGAGGGCCGGGGTGAGGCGGGGTGAGGCACTATTTTCTCCTCGTCTCAAAGTCACAGATTCACTCCCTCTTTTCTTTCAATCTGGCAATCTCATCCCGCAATTCTTTCATACGCAATTCGCGCTCGATGGTGGCATCATGGAATCTTTCCAATTCTAAAATCCGTTCTTTCAATTCTTTGGTTTTTTCAGCTACCTGTATTTTCAGATTGTCTTTTATTTCACGCAGTTTTTTTTCTGCCTTTATACGGTCGCTGATGTCGCGAATATTGCATTGGATCACCTTGTGATGGTTCACCAGATAGACGTTGCTGACAAACTCAACCTCGTGCCGCTTTCCGTAGCAATCTTCCAGCGCCTTGTCTTCGTAGCGGATGTATTCCTTCTGCTGTAATTCCCTGAAATTGTCTTGATTGGAAATTATATCCTTGATGAAACCCAGTTCCCAGACTTTCTTACCCAGGAATTCTTCGTGCGAATAGCCCAGCTTCTTGATCAGGAAAGGATTCGCATCCACGATCACCCCAGTCTCGGCATCAATGATCAGAATGCCGTCTTTGGCTGATTCGAATAGCCGGCGATACCGGAGTTCGGAAATAGTCTGCGCTTCTTCTGCTTTTTTCTGCTCACTGATATCCTGAAACGAACCCCGCACTTTGATAATCTTGCCGGTTTCATCTTTCACCGCTCTGCCTATAGTTCGCACCCACACCCGCTTCCCGGTTCTGGTGATGATCTCCATCTCCTCATCATAAGGAATGCCCTTTTCAGCGCAATCGGTGAAAACCTGTGTGATCTTATCGTGCCACTCGGGCGCATAGAAATTGATGCCTTCCTGCACGGGCGGTGTATACCCGTGCGGCACTTCGTGAATATCTGCCACCGCATCCGACCAGGTGCAGCTATTTTTCTCCAGGTCAACGCTCCAACCGCCGAATCTGGCAGTTTCTCCGGCTATCTGCAGAAGTGAATATTGAGATATCAGTTGTTCTTCAGCCTGTCTACGTTCTGTGATGTCTTTCACTATCGCCATCAACATATTATGTTCACTGATATTGAGTATCCCTGTGGTAACTTCCACCGGATATACCTTGCCGTTCTTTCTTTGATGCTCAGCTTCCAAAGTTGAAGATTCACCCGGTTCCCACTGGTTCCATAAATGCAATATCTCGTCTCGGGGAATATTCTTAGCTGATTCCGAGGGAAGAAAATCAAATACGGTCATTTTCAACAATTCTTCCCGTGTAAAACCTGACTGCTGGCAGGCCATCCGGTTGACATCCATGATTCGCCCCTGAAGATCGTGCAGGTAAATTCCTTCTACCGACTGATCGAACAAAGATTGATATTTCTCTTCACTCTCGCGCAGCGCCTGCTCAGCAGCTTTTCTGGCGGTAAGCTCCTGCTCCAGCTGTTTCATCTTCTGTTCGAGTTTCCTGACCAGCCTCTCATTATATAATGTCAGGATCTCCTCTTCTTCAGGATATACCTTTTCAATCGTCTTTTTTTTATTCCGATGTTTCTCCATAACTTCATTTATTATTTTCAATAAAACTTCCGGCTCACAGGGCTTCACCACAAAACGGTCCGCGCCCATCTTCAGGGCCAGCTCTTCATCTTTGGGTCCGGTGTAAGTTGCCGTATAAACGATGAAAGGAATATTCTGCCAGCGAGGATCGGTCCTCACCTTTCTGCACAATTGAAAGCCGTCCATAACCGGCATCAGTATATCGCTGATGATCAGGTCGAAATTTTCGGTTGCCAGCAACTCGAGAGCTACAGCACCGTTGAAAGCTATCACGGTTTCATGACCCTTTCCCTGTAAAAGGCTTTGCAGGAGATAGCCATTTTCCTGGCGGTCATCAACTAAAAGTATTTTCATGGTCTATCACCCTTCAGCTGCTCGATCTCTTCCCGCAACTCTTTCATGCGCAGCTCACGCTCGATGGTGGCATCATAAAATTTTTCCAGTTCCTCGATCCTTTCCTGCAATTCCCGGGTCTTCTCCGCCACCTGTCGTTCCAGGTTATCTTTCAGGTCGATGAGTTCCTCTTCCACTTGCCGTCGTTCGGTAATGTCCATCCCGAAGGAAATCGTCCCAGGTGAATCACCATTATCTTTTATCGTATTCTTCTGCCAGACAATATACCTTTTCTCACCTGATTTTGTTAGAATGGGGCTCTCAAAAATATCGGTTATGCCCTGTCTATCAAATAAATTATTATAACTCCCCCAAAATTCAGGATAGCTCTCTTCAGGTATTAATGTTTTGAACCACTCCTTGCCTTTGATTTCGGAAGACCTGTAACCCGTTATCTGCTCAGCTGCCTCGTTGAGTATAACCACTCTGCCCTGTTTATCAAGTTGAACAAAGATTACGTTGGCGGTCTGAATTATCTTCTCCACATAATTCCTGGCTTTCAGCAGAGCTTTCTCTCCGCGAACACGGGCTCCCTCGTCCCCCAGCAGCAAACCGACCAGTACCGTGACCACCGGAAAGATCAACAGAATAGGCAGCCAGATACGGCTGATAATCTGAGGACCTGCCGGCCAGGGCTGTAGTAACAGCTGACTAGCCAGCATGACAATATGAGCACAGATACCGAAGATATAAAGCGAGAAAATATTCAACCTTTCCGGTCGGTTCATATAAACCCGGTGAAAGACCACTCCCAGGCTGCTGCAGCCCAGAATGGTAGCCAGACCTGCCCAGACACCTGCTCCTCCCATCTGTGCCCGGTAAACTCCGGCGATCAGGGCAGAAAGAGCTGCAGTTATCCCCCCTCCGAACATACCAGCCAGAGAAAGAATGATCGAACGCCCGTCATAAATAATCCCCGGCGAGTAGCGGAAAGGAAAATTCATACCGATAATGGCTACTACTCCAAAGAGGATCCCGGAAAGGATTCTGGCCCAAATTTCACTTTTCCAGCGTAACCGGGTAAGTAGACTGTAAAGTGTACTCAAGGCCAGCAGCAAAACAACATTCTGTAGTAAACTTAAATACATATCCGCTCCTTAACCCTTTCAGGATAGAAAAGGTCCCAATTGCTGAACTTTCCTCTAATGTTTAGTATCATAATATCCTCTGCCTGATGCTGAAAATTCTCAACTTTGATAAATTTTTACAGACTATGTTACAGAAATAATGAATTTTACATCTGGATTCTTTAATTAATAGTGTCAAATAAAAAAATCCTCATCCAGAAATCTCAGGAACTTTTTACTGAAAATAAAAAAACAGATAACCAGCAGGCAACCGTTTCATCTCAAATTATTCCATTGACTTAAGATCAGAGTAACTATTACCTGTCTGCTGGTAATCTGCTCGACTCGGCAAAAACAGGAGGTAATATGAAAGGCCACCGCAGAATATTTGTATCAGCTGCTATAATTCTCGGTTCCCTGTTATCCGCTCAACCTTGGCTGCAGAATGATACTGTCTTCAACAGCAGTGGAGTACCCAGTCTGCCCTTTTCCCAGCCGCGTTTTGCCGATCTGGACGGGGACGGCGACCCGGACCTGATTCTAGGTAGTATCGACCAGGCCCCTGTTTATCTGGAGAATACCGGTACACCCACTCAGCCGATTTTCAGTCCGGGTGCCGCTATCTTCAGCGGGATTTCTCCGCTGGACGCCGAAGTGGGCGTCTGCGGAGACCTGGATCAAGACGGTGATCTGGACTTAGTCACCGGCGGTTATACCGGTTTGCACTTCTATCTGAACACCGGAAATGTGACTACACCGGCTTTTTCTGAAGTCCCCGGATATTTCAGCGGGTTGAACGCAGGCAGCTGTCCCGTACCCGATCTGGCTGATGTGGACTCCGATGGTGACCTTGATCTGGTGGTTGGCATCAGTGAAGGCGGTTCCGCAAAACTTTATTTCAACCAGGGCAGCCCCACTTCAGCTCAGTTCAGCGAAAACGACCTGCTGATCATCGGCGATGTGGGATTATATGCCTATCCCGTCTTCTGCGACCTGGATAATGATAATGACCAGGACCTGCTGGTGGGCAGAGACCTGCACGGTTTTGTGTATTATGAAAATATGGGAAATTCGGCCACACCAGACTGGCAGGTGAACACCACCGTCTTCACCGGGCTGGGTGCGGATACCTACTGGAACTCTCCCGACCTGGCCGACCTGAACGGGAATGGCACTTTCGACCTGATCTACGGCACCGCTTCCGGTCCTCTGCATTATTATCAGAATTCCGGCACTCCCGCCTCTCCCCTCTGGCAGGTGAATACAACTCTGTTCGGCGGCGTACTCGATGTAGGAGGCGCCAGTAATCCCTTCTTCTTCGATTTCGATGTGGATGGCGATCTTGATCTGATCAGCGGCAGCCAGCTGGGTGACATAAAATACTACCATAACACCGGCACCGCTTCCGCTCCCGCCTGGGAAGATCATAGCGATATTTTTGTGAGTATCGACCATTCCATCTATTCGGCTGCCACGGTGGGTGACGTCAATGCCGACGGCCATCCCGACCTGATCGTGGGAGACTTGAGTGGCCAGCTCTTCTACCACCGCAACACCGGCCACGGCTTCATCTGGGAAACAGCTGCCCTCTCCTTCGTTAATCTGGGAGGCTGGTCTGCTCCCCGCCTGGTGGATATGGATAACGATGGGGATCTGGACATCGTGGCGGGCAATGAAGCCGGCAACCTGTTCTATTTCGAAAATGCCGGATCACCATCAATACCGGATTGGATTGCTGTCCCGGGCTTCTTTGGAGGTATAGATGTGGGCAGTAATTGTGTGCCGGCAATGGTTGACCTGGATTTTGACGGGGATTGGGATCTGCTGACAGGAGATTTGTGGGGGGAAGTACAATACTTTGAAAATCAGAACGGACCCTGGGTGGAAAATCCCGCTCCGGTGGCAGGATTATCCGGCGGACAGAATACCACCCCCGCCTGTGCCGACCTGGATGGTGACGGCGATCCCGATCTGTGTCTGGGCAATTACAGCGGCACCTTTAACTATTTCGAGAATCAGCAGGATTTCAATTTCATTGCCCAGACCGTGATTCCTTCCTTCAATTTCCAGCTCGGGAATTACCCTAATCCTTTCAACCCGCAGACAACAATTTCCTTCCGGCTGCCCGAAAACTGTTCACACGCCGAACTTCTCATCTATAATTCCCGCGGCCAGCTTGTTCTCTCCCGGCAAATAAACCTGTCAACTCCTGAACCCATGAACTCATCAACCCCTGAACCC
>JAFGEH010000157.1 GCA_016931665.1 Candidatus Cloacimonadota bacterium
ACTTCGGCATCCTGTAACGGGTCGCGGACAGATTCCGGTACACTGATACGGGCAGCATGATGATTGACCAGATCAGGGTTGAATTCCCGAAAAATCTTCTGCAGGCTATTATCCCTGATGTCGTATTCCACAAATTCAGCAGCGGGATTTACATTCTTTCTGCTTCCCGTGCTGAGGTTATCAACAATTATTACCCGATGCCCCAGTTCCAGATATCTGTCGGCTACTTGTGAACCGATAAAACCGGCACCTCCGGTCACCAGAATATTCATTATAACCCCTTAGTGTTAATTATCCGCAGCTGCTTGCGTCAGGCAAAAAACAGTAAATGCCTGGTTCAAGAGATCTAACTGCAGCTTCACTTCTCTGACATCTCTAACATCATCCACCTCACCTGTCAAGCCGATTAAAGGATAAGCATCATTTTCCGCTCTGATGGCATCCTCCTGATTTTTTTATTCGGATTAACACCTCAAACCGTATACTGTTTTAACTGTCACAATTCCCTGAGCTGGACATTATTCAGATGAACTGTAAGCAATCCGAGAATTGGTAATGGATTATTAGGAAAATTTATTCTGCTTTTTAAGACAGACAAAATAATTAACAGCAAATAGAGTTAAGCTGAATTTTATCCTGTGCTTGAAATATATTTCAAAACCATAGGAAAAAAGTACAATTTGCAGGTTTCCTGTTAGCTTATTAACTTCGAATGGGCGATAGGTTTTTATATAATACCAGATATAACTACAATCTGACCAGATTGCTGCTGGTCAAGCCCCGGCAGGCATTGCGAGTATCAAGAATCAGTTGGCTGCGTTGCACGATGTCCTGGTAATTATATTTGGAATGATCGGTAAGAATTAAAACTGCTTCATATTTTTCGATCTCGTCAAGGGGTACAGAATGATATTTTTTCCCGTTCTTTTCATTGTGAAAACAACTGATATAAGGATCATTATAATCGAACTCCGTTTGCAAATTTTCGAGCAGGATAATAATGTCCTGCAGGGGAGATTCGCGCATATCACTGATGTCTTTTTTATAGGCAGCTCCCAGCAGCAGGATTCTGGCTCTGGACAGAGCTATTCCTCTGTTATTCAGTAGCTTGCCTAATTTTGTGATCACGAATTCGGGCATGTGATTGTTAATTTCTCCCGCCAGCTCGATGAGACGGGTATGATAGCCATATTCTCTGGCTTTCCAGGTAAGATAGAAAGGATCCAGTGGAATACAATGCCCGCCGATCCCCGGTCCCGGATAGAAGGCCATGAATCCGTAGGGTTTTGTTCTGGCAGCGTCTATAACTTCCCAGACATCTAGGCCCATCCGCTCACAGAGAATGGTCATCTCGTTGGCCAGAGCAATATTGATATTACGGAAAGTATTTTCATAGATCTTTTCCATTTCTGCTACGGAAGGCGATGATACCAGATGGACAGGTGCTTCCAGGATAGCGTTGTAGAACGCTTCGGAAATTTCATTACACCGCATGGTCATGCCGCCTACTACCTTAGGGGTATTAACTGTCTTATAGTCCTTGTTACCGGGATCGACTCTTTCCGGAGAAAATGCCACAAAAATATCCTTACCCAGTGTCAATCCTTTCGCTGTTAAGGCAGGAGCCACAATTTCTCTGGTTGTTCCCGGGTAAGTTGTACTTTCCAGAATTACCAGAGTATCCTTTGTTACCACTTCAGCCAGGGAATTTACTGCAGCTCTGACATATCCTGAGTCGGGCTGCTGATATCTATCCAGAGGAGTGGGAACAGCAATCAGGATTATATCAGCTTCCTCCAGACAGCTGTAATCCAAGTAAGCCTTCAGCATTCCTTTCATCACCAGATCTTTCAACTCGGCATCATCAACATCCCCGATATAATTCTCACCGGCGTTTACATGTTCCACGGCATAATCACTGATATCCACACCCAGTACTCGGAAACCCTTCCGAGCCACTGTAACTGCCATGGGAAGACCAACATAACCTAAGCCGATCACACCGACTACTGCCTGCTTATTCGAGATTTTTTCAATCAGCATTGAAAAGAAATCCTCCGCTTAATAACGATAGTGTTCCGGTTTATAAGGACCCTCTACAGGCACTCCTAAATATTCCGCCTGCTGAGGAGTCAATCTGGTCAGTTTTACTCCCAGTTTTTCCAGATGCAGCCGAGCCACCTCTTCATCCAGAAGCTTGGGAAGCCGGTATACCCGGCGTTCATGTTCATTCTGCCAAAGTTCAATTTGCGCCAGCACCTGATTGGTGAAGGAATTACTCATAACAAAGGATGGGTGACCGGTGGCGTTGCCCAGATTTACCAGGCGCCCCTCAGACAGCAGGATTATGGATCTACCATTACCCAAAAAGATCCGATCCACCTGCGGTTTTATATTCACTTTACGGACACCGGAAAGAGTATATAACTTATCAACCTGTATCTCGTTATCAAAATGTCCAATATTGCAGACAATCGCCTGATCCTTCATTGCCAGAATATGTTCTGTACAGATAACATCGCAATTACCCGTGGCTGTAACGAATATATCTCCTTCGCTCAGAGTATCTTCCAGCAGCCGAACTTCAAAACCTTCCATGGCTGCCTGCAGGGCACAGATAGGATCTATCTCGGCAATAATGATCCTGGCTCCCAGTCCTCTCATCGATTGGGCGCAGCCCTTGCCGACATCACCATATCCGCAGATCACCACCACTTTCCCTGCCACCATGATATCAGTGGCGCGTTTGATACCGTCTGCCAATGATTCCCGGCAGCCATACAGGTTATCGAATTTGGATTTCGTAACAGAATCGTTTACATTTATAGCTGGAAAAAGAAGCTGATTTGCCTGCATCATCCTGTACAGACGGTGTACACCGGTAGTTGTTTCCTCTGAAACTCCCCTGATCCCGGCTGCAATCGCCTGCCAGTCCCGGGGATACTCCCTTACCAGTGAACGAATAATCTGGAGATCCCTTTCCGGAGTTTCTTTTTCAGCATATCCCGGCTTGGATTGTAAAGTGAAGGCTTCATGCACAAAGAGGGTAGCATCCCCGCCGTCATCCACAATCAGTTGGGGTCCCATTCCGTTCGGGAAAGACAGCGCTTGCATCGTACACCACCAGTATTCTTCCAGTGTTTCACCTTTCCAGGCAAAGACAGGGATGCCGGCTTCAGCCATAGCAGCAGCAGCATGATCCTGGGTTGAGAAGATATTGCAGCTGGCCCAGCGTAGATCAGCACCCAGTTGCCGGAGTGTCTCCATCAATACTGCTGTTTGAATCGTCATGTGCAGGCTGCCTGTGATGCGCACACCCTTCAAGGGTTTTATTTCGCTATATCTTTCGCGCAAAGCCATCAGCCCCGGCATTTCTTTTTCGGCCAGCTCTATTTCCCTGCGGCCGAAAGCGGCTAGTTCTATATCCTTGATTCTATAATTATTCATCTTTGTTGCGATCTGGTCGGTAGCTTCTTTCGCGACGCTGGGAAGAATTATCCCGGGAACCGCTGGAATAATCGCGGCGGGGTGGCCGGCTGGAATCGTAGCGGCGGCGGTTATCCGGTGGCTGGTCTCCCGGAGCACTTTTCACCGGCTCGGGATTACCTTCGACTCCTTTCATGGAAAGTTTAACCTTGCCATCATCCAGGCCGATTACTTTGGCCTTGATTTTATCACCCATTTTTACCATGTCTTCCACCCGGTTGATCCGGGATGTATGCATTTCCGAGATATGAACCAGGCCTTCCTTGGTGTTGCTCATGATCTTGGCGAAGCAGCCATAGGGCTCAATGCGGCTGATAATGCCCTCATAGATCTGCCCGATTTCCGGGTCTGAAGTAATATCCCTGATCTTCTGAATAGCTTTCCTGATCGATTCTGGATTTGGAGAAGATATAGTGACCCG
>JAFGEH010000158.1 GCA_016931665.1 Candidatus Cloacimonadota bacterium
CGAACCCCAAACCGTCTGATCCGTAGTCAGGTGCTCTATCCAATTGAGCTACGGGCGCGCATCTGTGTTAAAACCATTTTTCCTGTTTCTGGTGTCAAGAACTTTTACTTCCTGACGATCTGGCCTGCCTGATAACTTCTTGACAGCCAGCAGCACACACAAACTTTATCTCCCGAGGTCAATATGAAAAAGAGGATCCTGATCATCACAACAGGAGGCACCATCGCCATGAAACAGAACAGCCCTTTCGGCGTTCTGCCCGATGATGAATTCGCCGCACGCCTGCTTACCTTCCCTCAATTGGACCAGATGGCTTCCATCTCGGTACAGGAGTTTGCCAATATTCCCAGTCCCTTTATTACTCCGACCATGATGCTGGAACTGGCTACCTACATCGATGAGCAGTCTGCAGAATATGACGGCATTGTAGTTACCCACGGCACGGATACTCTGGAAGAAACCGCTTATCTGCTTGATCTCGTACTGAGGACGACTAAACCGGTAGTTATCACAGCCGCCATGCGCAGCAGTTCAGAATTGGGATTGGACGGCCCTCGTAACATTGTTGGCGCTGTCCGGGTAGCCGGGGATGACCAGTCCGCCGGCAAAGGGGTACTGGTAGTATTGAATGATGAGATCAACTGCGCCCGGGATGTAGTAAAAACAGATACAGGCAAAACCGGAGCTTTCACAACTCCGGCTTATGGTATTCTGGGTAATATTGATACCGACCGCATCATCTATTATCGGCAGGCCCTGATCCATGAAAAAATATTCACAAACCGGCTGGAAACCAATATTGATCTGGTTAAATGCGTCAGCGGCATGGATGGCCGTTTCCTGGAAGCTTCATTGCAGAATAGTGCCAAAGCCGTAGTCATTGAAGCCTTCGGCCGCGGTAATGTTCCCCGGTCACTGGTTGAACCTGTCCGCAAACTGCTTGCGGCTGGCATTTTGGTGGTATTGACTTCCCGCACCTATACCGGTCGTGTTCTCTCCGAATATGGTTATGAAGGCGGTGGTCTGTTTCTGCAGAACCTGGGAGTGATCCTGGGTGAAGACCTGAAAGGCCCTAAAATGAGGATCAAACTCATGGTGTTATTCGGAAAATATCAGGAGCCGGATCTGGTGCGGCAATATCTGCTGTCTGCCGGTCCCGCGGCGGAGAATCTATGATCCATATCCTGCAGATAATTGAAAATTATTTTGCCCATCATCTGATCTTCAGTGCCGGGCTCCTGTTGATAATGGGATATATTTTCGGGGAATTGGCAGAGAAGCTGAAGCTTCCGGCTATAACCGGTTATATCCTGGCCGGGATTCTGGTGGGTAGTTCCGGTTTACAGATGATCAGAAGGGAAAACCTGGAAATCCTGAATATCCTGTCGGAAATTACTCTTTCCTTCATTGCCGTTATCATCGGTGGTGAGTTCTCGGTAGTCAAACTCCGAATTTACGGCAGCAAGATCATCATCATTACGCTGATTCAGATGTTCCTGACCTTTGGCCTCGTCTCGGCTGGTTTGATGCTTCTGGGTATCGCTCCTTATGTTTCCTTTCTGCTGGGAGCAATATCAGCTGCCACAGCACCGGCTGCAACTGTGGTCATCGTAGAAAAACTCAAGGCGCGTGGTGAATTCGTGGACTATCTTTATGGGATCGTGGCTCTGGATGATGCCGGTACGGTAATTCTGTTCTCGGTTGCATTTGCCCTGTCCGCTTCGCTGATCTCCGGGACTGTAACCCACATTTCCTCATCGGTTCTACATGCTTTTAAAGAGATATTCTCCTCCCTGTTCATCGGCATTATCGGTGGACTGCTCATCCATTTGGCTGCAGCCAGGAAAAGAAATATCAATGAAATCAAGATCATCTCGCTGGGAATTCTCTTTATGACCACCTCTATCGCCATCAGCCTGAAATTGTCACCGCTGATCACCAATATGACCGTTGGCATGCTCCTCATTAACATCAGTAAAAAGAATATTAAGATTCTAACTTCCCTGGAGCCTTTGACTGCACCTCTCTACGCGATTTTCTTTGCTATTGCCGGTGCCGAATTGAGAATTGAAATTTTTCGGGATACCAGTGTAATCCTGGCTGGTGTTACCTATATTTTCCTGCGGGCACTGGGCAAATACTTCGGTGTATATTCCGGTGCCCGACTGCTGAAGCTTAAGCCCTCTGTCAGAAATTATCTGGGCCTCAGCCTGCTTCCCCAGGCGGGAGTGGCTATCGGACTGGTCCTATTTGTTCAGGGATCGCCAATGATCAGCCAAGCGGCAGCGGGAATTCAGGTAGAGATCAGTAAAATGATCAATATCGTGCTCATGTCGGTATTTTTCAACGAGCTTATCGGACCGCCACTGGCTAAATTCGCCATTCTCAAGAATCTGAAGAGGAGGGGATAATGAACCTTGCTGATGTGCTGAAACTGGAATGCTGCACCCAATCCCTGGAAGCTCGTACCAAGGATGATGCTTTACTGAACCTGGCCCGTCTGCTGAAGAAGAGTGAAGAACTCAAATCGCTGACTGCCGAGAATATTTTTCAGGCACTGAAGGCCCGGGAAGATATGGGCAGTACCGGATTCGGACGGGGTATTGCTATCCCCCACTGTCAGGTGGAAGGAATTGATAACTTTGTAATCGGCCTGGCTACCAGTAGGAAAGGTATCGACTTTGATGCTCTCGACCGGAAGAAAACCCGGATTTTTGTTGTGATCATTGGTCCTGCCAGCGACCGCAGCGGGCATCTGCAGCTTCTGGCCCAGATATCCCAGATATTGAAGGAGCATGGTGTAGTTGACGAGTTGCTCAAAACAAATACCCATATTGCTCTCTATGAAGAATTTCTGAGAAATGCCGGAAACGGGTTGGCTTCATCCGCGCGGAAAACTGCAGATAAATTAATGCTGCTAACGGTTAAAGATGAAGAGATCATGGAGGATCTTACCGAGATATTTATTCAGTTCGGCATTGAAGAATCAACCATTATCGATACTTCCCAGATGGAGAATCTATTGTCGAAAGTTCCTCTGTTCATGGGTTTCTTCAACTTCACTGGAGAGAAGAACCCATACTCCAAGATCATCCTGCTCAAGCTCAATAAAGATTATCTGGAAGCCATGATCAAGCATATTGAAGATGTTTTTGGTGATTTGAACAACTTCAGCGGACTCAGCATTATGGTTCTCGATCTGCACTATTCCAAGGGATAAATATTTTGGTTAAAAAAAAAGGGCTGAACCAAGGTTCAGCCCTTTTTTGATATCAGTTATTTGAGCAGGATCATCTTCTTGGTGTTATTGTAAGTGGGGGTATTCAGAGTATAGAAATACATACCCGATGATCTGCCCAAGGCATTCCATTCATATTTATGCAGACCCGGCCCGAATTCTTTCCTTTCGATGATCTGACCCTTCATGTTGAATATCGTCAGAGTAGCCTCTTCCCCGCTCCTCACACTGAAGCTGATGCAGGTAAACGGATTGAACGGATTGGGATAGTTGCCGGAGAGTTCTGTCACCTGAGGCAGTAAAGGATCATCCACATCTACCAGAGGAATAGCCAGGAAGTCCTGAACCAGATTATCCTGAATATTGGTGAAGGTAACTGTTGCCGGTTCGAAATAATAGCCTTCAAGTTCAGGTGTAAGAGTTAGATTCTGACCCAGCTCGATAGCAATAGAGAAGTTACCTTCACTGTCGGTGTAATAACCATAACCCAGATCTACAACCGCATTAATGCCGGCATATCCGCTGACAGTCCAGGGTTCGGTATGGAAACTCCATTCCAGGGCAGGACCGTCACAACCGAAATTGAATCCTTCCGGTGTATAGTTGGGAACAACCTTCACGAAGTAATCGGTATCGTAATCAAAGGTGATGTAATCAAGCAGGAAGAACGGTTCAGTGGTTTCCGCATTATGCAGGATAGGATTCATGTAGTTGGCATGATCGGACAGGGTAACCAGGTAATGGGTGGGCATAATGCCACTGTCTGGCGGGTTCCAGGAGAGTTCGGGATAATCAACCGGTACTTCATTTCCATCCGGTAAACCGCCACCGCTGCATTGATCCGGGCACCAGGGCTCAGCCACGAAATTATGAATGATGTTTTCATTAATATTGCTGAAAGTCACAGTAACAGGCTCGAAGTCAAATCCTTCCAGCACCGGAGTGAGAGTAAGAGACTGACCCAGGCAAACCATAATGCTGTACTGACCGTTAGCACCAGAGTAGAATCCTCCACCCAGATCAAC
>JAFGEH010000015.1 GCA_016931665.1 Candidatus Cloacimonadota bacterium
ATTTAAGGAGAGCAGATGTCTGCCAGAAAGAAGAAGATCAAGCGGAGAAAGCATATTGTTCAGGAATATGCCGAAGCTATCCTGTTTGCATTTGTGGTGGCTTTTCTGATCAAGAACTATATATTTCAGAATTTCAAGATCCCCTCTTCCTCCATGGAAAGTACAATGCTGATTGGCGATTACCTGTATGGTGACAGGTTGAAGTATTATTTTACGGAACCGGGACGGGAAGATCTGGTCATTTTTCAATATCCGGCCGATCCACCGGAACCGGGTCTGCCTTCCTTTGAAGATCCGGATCCGAAGGTAACCAGGAAAGATTATGCCTTGTTGATCAAGCCGATATACTGGGACAAGGTGAACAATAAATTTATCTGGCACCAGAAAAAGAATGTGGTCAAACGGGTGATCGGGGTGGCTGGTGATACACTGGAAATATTGAACAAACAGGTTTTCATCAACGGTCAATTATTTGATCGGGGTTATGAGCAGTATATTGACCCTCGAATTATAACCCGCACGGAAGGTAATCTGCGCTGGGGCAACGAATTCATGGGGAGCAGGGATAATTTCGGACCGGTTGTTGTCCCTGAGGGTAAATATTTTGTGATGGGTGATAATCGGGACGTGAGTGCAGACAGCCGGTACTGGGGTTTTCTGGATCGCCAGGATATAACCGGGAGTCCGCTTTTTATCTTCTTTTCTTATGGCAAACCGCCTTTGAAGGATATTCGTGATTATATATTCGAGCAGCGGGGGATGTTACAGGTTAAATCTAGTATCCGCTGGAAGAGAATATTGAAGTTCTATTGATCTGCTCAGTCTCCGGCATTATAAGATTCCAGTTTCTTTTTCTCATGAAATCTGATTCGGTATTCTACGCCATTTTTACTTCTTAGATCAAGCTCTCCGTGCAGCTGCTGGGTGAAGATATTGATCAGATTGAGACCCAGCGTACTGGATTCGGAAATGTCAACATCCGGGCTGAAGCCCTTGCCGTCATCCCTCACGATCATTTCATAGAGACCGTCCCCCAAATTATGCAGTTTTATGAAGATATTTCCGGTTTTATCGGGGAAAGCATATTTCAGGGCATTGGAGATGATCTCATTGAGGATCAGTCCGCAGGGAATAGCAGTGCTGAGATTGAGATAAGCGTCTTTGATATCATATTGCAGTCCGATATGGCTGGTATCGATTTTATAGGAGCTTACCAGGTAATTTACCAGTGAGCGGATATAAGCCTGAAAGTCAATGTGAGCCAGGTCTTTGCCTTCATAAAGTTTGTGATGGATAATCGCCATCGATTTAACCCGGTTCTGGCTCTCTC
Organism: Candidatus Cloacimonadota bacterium; assembly: GCA_016931665.1. Taxonomy (GTDB): domain Bacteria; phylum Cloacimonadota; class Cloacimonadia; order Cloacimonadales; family TCS61; genus JAFGEH01. Next base: position 1,331 of record JAFGEH010000015.1, read on the forward strand.
TGAGCATATCAAGCGTATATGGATCCTGAGAATCCCTGGCTTGGATACTGAGCAGGCTGGAGATGATCTGCAGGTTGTTTTTAACCCGGTGATGGATCTCCTGCAACATGGTTTCTTTTTCAGCCAACGATTTTTTGATATGTTCTTCAGCTTTTTTTGAATCAACAGTACGTGCTATTTCATAAGAAACGAATTCCAGAATATTCAGGTCGTTCTCATTATAGAGGTCCGGATCTGTATAACTCTGCAGGACAATTACTCCGATGGTTTTTACACCGATTTTCAGAGGAGCTCCCATCCAGACCTGACTGGGGCTCCCCACCAGCTCAATATGGCCCTGGGAGGTCAATTCCTCGATAGTATCCTGTTTGGCCAGGATAGCCTTGCCGGTTTTGATCACATAGGCTGAGAGAGTTTTCCCGGGAGGGAATGATGTATGTTTATCGATTTGATCCACTTCATAAGGAAGGGTTAGCAGGTCGGTGTTTTCATCGTAAAGGGCCAGGAAGAAATTAGTTGTATCCAGTACTTCACTCAGATTTTGCCGGATGAGGGGATAGAGCTCATCCAGATTCCTGGCTGTGCTTGTAGCACGGGCAATATTATAGAGAACGGATTGGATCTTTTCAGCCCGCAGTCGGTCGGAGATATCCAGAGCCTGAGTCAGGGTTTTAATTTTTCCGCTGCGGTCCCGGAAAGTACTGGCGCTGATTTCAACATCGATGATCTTACCGTCTTTCCTGATGCCCTGAACAGAATAACGTATGGGTGCTGGAAGGCCGGATATCCTTTTTCTGTTATATTCCATAACGGTTTTTAATGATTCCGGGGTGAGGAATTTATCCAGATTCCGCCCAATAGCATCTTCCCGAGTGTAGCCGGTAATGACCGAGGCCATGTTATTTATATATTCGAATTCAGCCCGGTCATTCAGGATCATGATCCCTTCCTGGGAAAATTCTACAATAGACCTGAATCTTTCTTCACTCTCTTTAAGGGCCAATTCTGATAGTATCTGATCGGATATATCAAAAATGATGCCCTCCAGAGCCAGGATTTTGCCCTGATCAGAAACCACGGCCTGGCCATGTTCATAGACCCATTTAATGTTATTATCTTTATTTAAAATCCGGTATCGGACATGGTAGATACTGTTTTGATTAATAGCTTTTTGTATTTCATCCCGGACCAGTTTCCTGTCTTCCGGATGAATAATATCATTGAAAGTGAGATCACGGTTATTGATGAAAGCAGCTGGTTGATATCCCGTAATTTTCAGACAGGTATCGCTCATGAATTCCATGGTCCAGTTGCTATCGTTCCGGCAGCGGAAGACCAGCCCGGGCAGGTTACTGATCAGGGTTTCCAGTTGCCTGGTCTTTTCCGTGAGTTCCTTTTCTGCCTTGGTGCTGGCTGTTATATCGGTTTGGGTGCCCCAGGCTTCTATCAGGCAGTTATCTTCGATGGTGGCATGAAAGGAATTGGAAAAATATTTATCTTCTCCCGCTTGATTTATCTCATGGGAAATTCCGTCGCTGAGATGGAAGCCATTGGCGATAAACGCCCTGAAGTAATCCCTGTTATCCGGTGTATCCGGCATGATCTTATTGAGTTTTAAACCGATGATCTGCTCGCGGGAGGCAGCATTCATTCTGGCGTAAGCGGCGTTGCATTCCACACAGACCGATTGAAAAAATTCCTGGATCATCTCTTCGGTTTCCAGTTCCAGCGGGATAGGGCATTCAGGGCGGAAGCACCAGATCCCGATCGTGCTGGAATCAAGGAAATTATCTAGTTTTATTTCACTGGCCTGCAATTCCAGGGAGCGTTTTCTTACGAGCATCTCCAGATTGGTTTTCTCAATACTCAGATCCAGACGGGCTTTTCTGAGTTTAAGCAAGCTCCTGATGAGGACTACCAGTTGCACGTTCTCATAAGGTGTGGGCAGCAGGCCAGCGACTCCCGGTTGCGAGAGCAGGTCGTTGAATTCTGACTGTCGGGCCGGATCATATATGAGAATCAGGGGTATCTCCGACAGCTCCTTATCTTCCTGCAGATGCAGATAAAATTCGGCTCCGGCATCACTCAAATTGTTCAGATTAATAATGATCAGATCGGGGATATGTTTTCTCAGGGCTGGTATGGTTTCCTTGGAGAGCAGGGAACCGGTAATATGATCAAAGGGAAAATTGTTCTTAAGAGCCTGTTCAAACAGGACAATTGCCTGAGCATCGTTATCAAGAGCATAAATTCTAAACATCCGCACTCCTGAGTACCACAAAATGAAAAATCAGATTGTAATCAAAAATAAAAAGGAAGATAATGTCAAATGTTTATTACTAATAGTAAGTAGAGATCAGTATTTCAGATAATCAGAGATCAGAATGACAGAAATATCATCATAAGAACCCTGGGATTGAGCCCTGTCCCATAGATTCTCCGAAAGAGGTAATAAACAAGTTGCATTTTCTATCAGGGTTGCTATCTCGCTATCACGCACGTAATCACTCATGCCATCCGAGCAGAGGAGAAAGACGAAATGCTCAGGCAGATTGATCTCACGGGTAAAAACTTCCACCTGAGAGGAAAGACCCATGGCCTGGGTGACCAGATGTTTTTCCGGGTGCTTAAGAATATCATCTTTACTGATGAGGTGCTGGCGATAGTAATTCCAAACCACGGAGTGGTCTTCACTGAGTTGTTGAAGCTCCTGGCTGGAGAACAGGTAGATCCTGCTGTCGCCCACATTGCAGATAATAGCCCGTTCTGGTGTGATGACCAGGGCAGCCAGGGTGGTGGCCATTTTATAATATTCGGATTCGGAATTTCCCAGCTGATTTAATTCCCGGTTTACTTGAGAAATGATCTCTTTAAGTGATTGTGTATCAGGTTCAGAGGCCAATTTGTTGAATTTATCCTTCATGATACTGCAACAGAAACGGCTGGCAATTTCTCCCGCCTGGTGTCCTCCCAGTCCGTCACAAAGTACGAAAAGCGGATTTGCTTCCTTCGAAATCATTCCCCCGGCAGGCGTTTGTTCTACCGCCTCAGGAAGTGCCAGATAATCTTCGTTGACTCCGGGTTTCCCCCCCTTTCGGCTGAGGGCATGATAGTACAGATTAAGAATCATGATTCTAACTTATCTGATTCAAAGCCTGGGCGATATTGAGCGAGTTATCTCCAATATGTTCGAAATTCTTGAGCAGATCAAGATAGAGAAGTTCCGAATTGACGTTGGCCCCTCTCTGCAGCCTCTGCTGGGCAGCCCGTTTCAGGCTGTCCCGCGATTGATCTATCTTCCGTTCCAGGCGGAAGGCAATATCTAGGTCACGTTCCTGTAAATGCTTATTCATTTTGGCTTTATAAAAATCCATGAATTCCAGGACCAGATTAGAAAAATCCCGTACTTCTTCGTTGGCTTTAGCGTGCATTTTCAATTTTTTATCGTATTTTTTCTGTGTTAGAATAATCAATTTGAAACAACTGTCACCGATGTTCTCCAGCTCGTTGACTATGCGCATCATGGCATTGACGTTTTTGATATTCTTCTCATTCAGTTCTTCCTTGGAAAGTTCGACCAGGTATCTGGAAATTTCCTCCTGCATCTGATCGGTGAATTCTTCAAGTTTCTTGATCTTTTCTACTTCATCTCCTTTTTTCTTATCCGGATTGAAGAAGACATCGAGAAAGACCCTGAACATATCCTCGGTAATTGCCGCCATCTTGTTGATCTCGCTTCTGGCGTTGAGAATGTTCATCTGGGCAGTATCCTGCAATCCGGTGGAAATATAGGGCAGGCGGTAATGGCTGGAAAATTCACCTTTCCTGGGTTTGACAATGGCCTCCACTAGACGGGAGAAAGGATGGATAAAACTGACAAAGAGGAGTGTATTGGTGACATTGAAAATGGTGTGAAAGAGGGCAAGATTGAGAGGCAGATTCCCCTGCAGATCCGGATCCCAGGGTGCCAGGCGATAGATCAAGCGGGTGAAGTAGAGAAAGAAGAAAGACATCCAGACCACACCGAAGGTATTGAAAAGGAAGTGAGCACGGGCTGCCCTCCGGGCATTGACACTGGTGCCGATCGAAGCCAGATAGGCCGTGATGGTAGTGCCGATGTTCTCTCCCAGAACAATTGCGGCTGCCGTAGGGAAATCTATCCAGCCTTTATAAGCCATAGTAACGGTGATAGCCATGGCTGCGCTGGAAGATTGCACGATAACAGTGACGGCAGAACCAACCAGTACGAAGATGATGTAAGAAAGGAAGCCTAGATCGGTATAATTCTGCAGGAAGGAGAGAACTTCCGGATTGCTTCTGATATCCGGTACCGAATCCTTGAGGAAGGCCAGCCCCAGAAAGAGAAGGCCGAAGCCGACCAGGATCTCCCCGAAATCCCTCCTTTTACGGATTTTGGATAGAAAGAAGGGCAGTCCCAGACCAATAGCAGGCAAAGCTACTGCTGAGATATTGAATTTAAAACCGAGCAGGGAGACGATCCAGGTGGTAACCGTGGTTCCGATATTGGCGCCCATGATGACGCCAATGGCCTGAGTCAGGGAGAGCAGGCTGGCATTGACAAAGCTTACAACCATAACCGTTGTCGCTGAAGACGACTGGATCATGGCGGTAATCAGAAATCCGGTAAGGATTGCTACGAAACGATTACTGGTCATATAATTAAGAATTTTCTGCAGGCGGTTACCGGCTACTTTCTGAATACCGTCGCCCATCACGCGCATTCCGTACAGGAAAACGCCCAGAGAACCGAGTAATTTGAATATCGCCAGTACCATAATACTCCCTAAAGAGAACTAAATTGCCTTATAAGAAATGGAATCATGGCTGTCAAAAATTATTTCAGCGGGAGCGGATAAAAAAATGTCTTATCAGATTGAGGTAATGATTCAGGCAAAATATTACTTTCAGCAGTCGTCGCAGAAATCGGCCAGCACATCCTTGATAAATTCAAATATTTTCTGTTCAATCTGATCGCGGATAGCATTGGTCTGTTCCTGTTTTTCGGCTTCCGTCCCGCTCAGGGCGGCGGGATCGGTAAAACCCCAGTGCAGCCTTTTCACCCGGCCTGGGAAAATGGGGCAGCGTTCACTGCTGGATTCATCGCAAACTGTGATCACGAAATTATAGTTGCGGCCCTTACGGAAAAGATCGAAAACACTGGTGGCTTGATTCTGGGAAATATCAATTCCGATATCCTTCATTGCTTTTACGGCCAGCGGATTGAGCTTACCCGGTTCCAGTCCGGCACTCTCAACTTCAAAGAAATCCCGGCCATGTTTTTTCAGTAGTGCTTCCGCCATCTGGCTACGGGCGGAATTATGAATACAGACAAAAAGTACTTTTATCTTTCTCATGATTATTCCTAATTATCATATTCTTCCTGGTGATGTTTAATCACCCGGCCCTCGGAAATGAAGATGGAATCCTCGGCGATGTTGGTAGAAAGGTCGGCGATACGTTCCAGGTTGGAAGCGATCTTGTTGATATGAATAGCTCTCTTGATCGTGGCCGGATCATCTATCATATAGGTTACCAGCAGCCGGTAGGTCTGCTCTTTGAGTTCGTCCACCACGTCGTCATTTATACAGACCTGTCTGGCCATTTCCACGTCTTCGGAGAGGAAGGCCTGGATGGTCTGCTGCACCATTTTTCTGGTCTCTTCCGCCATGGTTGGGATATTAATGAGTTTCTTGATGAAGGGGCGTTTGATAAGATAATCTGCACTCTGAGCTATGTTGACCGTAAGATCTCCCATACGTTCCAGATCGGTATTGATCTTCAGGATCATAATAAGAGTCCTCAGATTCTTGGCTTCAGGTTGATGCAGGGCGATCAGGGTGATACATGTTTCTTCGATATCGATCTCTTTGCGGTTAACTTTTTCTTCGGATTCATGTACGAGTCTGATCTTCTCTGGATCCTTAGACAGCAAGCCCTGAACGCTGTTATCGATCATGGATTCCACCAGATTGGCCATTTCAATCACGGATTTTTTCAATTCAACGATCTTTTCCTGCAGCATTTTCATCTCCTCAACAAGGTATTTAAAACCGGTTCCTGCCGGTAAGTAATCGATCTGATAATCAGTTCAGCCTGCTCCCGGGTGGTTGGTGAGAGCCGGGCATAAGGCATATCGGGAGCTACTTCCTGGCCTTCGTGGGTCATCCACCAGAGTAGTCTCACCAGATTCAGTGCACGTAGCCGATCCTGATAATCCTGTTGACGATAGACGGCTATCCAGCTGAAACTGCTGAGGGGATAACCGTCGACAGTGGCAGCCAGGGATTCGTCAGGCCGGGGTATTAAATCGGGTGGTGCAGCCAGGCTGATGGTTTTCAGCGAAGGTTGCAGGAAGTTGCCACTGGCATTCTGCAGGCTGGCCGAGGGTAGATTATTCTGCCGGGCGCTGTTGAATTCCAGGTAGCCAATAGCACCTGTCTGATTTCTTATCCGTTCAGCCATCTGCTGGTTGCCCTTGGCAGTCAGTTCGCTTGTCCAGGCCAGCTCGGTGCCTCTACCCATTTCCTCCTGCCATTCAGGGCAATTCAGGCAGAGATATTCGCTCAGGATCTGAGTTGTACCGCTGGCATCGCCCCGGATAACCGGTTTGATAACCAGGTCCGGAAGCTGGAGATAGGGATTCAGTTCAATAAGGCGGGGATCATTCCAGTGGGTAATTTTACCCAGGAAGATAGCGGCCGTCAGTTCTGGAGTAAGCTGCAGTATCCCATCGATCTCCAGATTATAACTGAGTGAAACACCGCTGAGGCAGATGGGGATATAAACTTTCTCCCAGGCAGGTTTTGCCGGGGGATTATCCGGGATAAAAACATCGGTACCAGCGAAGTCCACACGCTTTCTGCTGAGTAGCCGGTAACCACCGCCTGAGCCAATGGGCTGATATCTCACATTTATTCCCTGATCCTGAGTGTATTTGATAAACATCTCATTGTAAAGAGGGAATGGAAAAGTAGCACCGGCACCTTCGATTTCATTTCTACCGGCGGTATCGTCACAGTTGGCCAATGCCAGCAGGCACAGGCAGAGAATCATTGTTTTCCACATGTTATTCCTCCTGATTCAATATCCCTGGTGATATTATGTTTAACGATGATTCCTCTGGCAATAAAAACTGTGTCTTCAGCCAGATTTGTGGAAAGATCGGCGATCTTTTCCAGATTCTGGGCAATGTTATTCAGATGAAAGGCGCTTTCCAGAGATATTTTATCCGGGAGAATTTCGGTAAGCAGGGTCTTAAAAATTTTTATTTTAAGTTCATCAACCTCGTCATCCAGGCGACAAACCTGTTCCGCCAGTGCAGGGTCTTCATTGATAAAGGCAGTGATACTTTCTCTGAGCATACGGATAGCTTTCTGTGCCATTGCTGCCAGGTCGATCATAGTCCGCAGGCAGGGATTCTTGAGAAGGAACAGGGCGCTGCAGGCGTTATCCTGAGCCAGGTCAGCCATGCGTTCCAGATCTTTGTTCATACTCAGCATCATTAATACCGAACGTAGATCCCTGGCTTCCGGGTGATACAGAGCCATGATATTGGTGCAGTTCTGTTCGATCTCGATCTCTTTGAGGTTAACCTGTTTTTCCATGATCATTATTTCTTTCAGCAGGACAGGATTATTCCGGATAAGCCCTTGAAAGCTTTGTTCGATCATTTTCTCAACCAGGATTGACTGATCGATCAGAGTTTTTTTCAGCTCTATGAGTTTATCTCTGAGCATAATTATACCGGAGGTTTTTTAACCGAAAATTCCGCTCAGATAAGCTTCTGTCCGCTTATCTTTGGGCACGGTGAACATTTTCTGGGTTTCTCCGAATTCAATCATTTCTCCCAGATACATGAAGGCAGTCTGATCTGATATACGGCCCGCCTGAGCGATATTGTGGGTCACGATGAGGATAGTTACCTGGTTCTTCAGCTCCAGGCATAGTTCTTCAATCCTGGAGGTGGATTGAGGGTCAAGAGCCGATGTTGGCTCGTCCAGCAGGATTATTTCGGGATCATTGGCCAGGGCACGGGCAATGCACAACCGCTGTTGCTGGCCGCCGGACAGAGAGAAAGCGGAGGTATGAAGGCGGTCTTTCACTTCATCCCAGAGCCAGGCATTACGCAGGCTTTTCTCTACGATTTCTTCCACCAGGTTTTTTCTGAGTCCCTGCAGATGCAGTCCATAAGCCACATTCTTGAACACAGATTTAGGAAAGGGATTGGGTTTCTGAAAGACCATGCCCACCTTGGTGCGGATCCTGGTAATATCGGTCCGGGGGGCATAGATGTTCTCATCGTACAGCATGACTTTGCCTGTGATGCGGGTTTCGGGGATCAGGTCGTTCATCCGGTTGAAGCAGCGCAGCA
>JAFGEH010000159.1 GCA_016931665.1 Candidatus Cloacimonadota bacterium
CATGAAATATCCTTCCGTTATGGAGATGCTCTGAAGACAGCAGATCATGCTATAACGCTGCGTTTCGTGGTGAAGGCAATAGCTCAGAAACATGGGCTTCATGCTACTTTCATGCCCAAGCCCATTGCCAGAGAAAACGGTTCCGGCATGCATGTTCATCAGAGTCTGTACAATATCACAACCGGGGAAAATGCTTTTTATGATGTCAGGGATGATTATAAATTATCTGAGATCGCCTACAATTTCGTGGCTGGTCAATTGCATCATATCAATGGGATGAGTGCAATTTTATCTCCAACGGTAAATTCTTATAAACGGCTTGTTCCGGGTTATGAAGCTCCGGTTTATATCTGCTGGGGCAGAACTAATCGTTCAGCCCTGATCAGAGTTCCCAGTTCTTTCAAGGGTAATCCTGATTCAGTGCGGGTTGAGATTCGCAGTTCCGATCCCAGTTGTAATATCTATCTGGCTTTTGCTGTGATGCTCAAAGCCGGTTTAACCGGGATCAAACAACGTTTGCGCCCGCCTAAGGCGCTGGAAGAAGACCTTTACCTGTTTACAGATGAAAAACTGCAGGAAATGCAGATCAAGACAATCCCTCACAACCTCTGGGCTGCAATTAATGAATTGAGAAATGACGATTTGATGAAAACAGCCCTGGGTGACCATACCTTCGCTAAATATATCACAGCTAAAAGACAGGAATGGGATGAATACAGCATCCAGGTTTCCCAATGGGAACTGGATACCTATCTGGAAAAATATTAAGGATAATTCAACCCAGATAATGCATTAGAACTTTGCCAAGCATCAGATTCTTTTGTCTGAATGAATTATCTGGGTTCAAAGCTGCAATTATTCAAATCTGATCAAACTAAACTGACATTATTTTGAAAATATCTACGTTTTATACTTCAATCCGAAACCATACGGGAATAGGGGATTATAATCATTATCACCCACATTCCAGTTCTCATCGTCGTAGCGGGGCCAGGAGAAACTGAGTTTCCCCTGAAAATCATAATCGCCGAAAAGTACATCCGCCACACCCTGTCCTTCGGAACCCGGGAACCAGGCAACCACGAAGGCCTTTGATTCTTCCAGTTCCCGATTGATCACCAGGGGGCGTCCACAAATCATAACTGCCACAACAGGAATACCTTTACTGGTAATTTTCTTTATTGTTTCGATATCTTCCGGATGCAGCTCATGTAGATAAAGATGGGTTCCGTAAGGTCCTTTTTTCACAACAGGAATATCGTCATCTGATAAAGTATCATCCGTAGTTGAACCTTTGCTGATCTTCAGACCTTTGGCCAGGCCTTCCACCCTGACATCGCCCAGCATTTCAGCATAAGGAACTTCACCGATACAGACAATGGCTACTTCGTGCTTGTCAGGATCAGCTCCGGAACCGTCAACACTCAATTCAGCATTGGGTGCTACTGCCCGGATACCTTCCCAGATGGAGGTTCCTCCCACTATGGAAGATCTATGCGGTGCTGAATTTTTCACTTTAGTCTTTCTTGGTTCTTCTTTTTCAGAATCTGACATGATATAAGCTTTTTCAGTTGATTCAGCAAAATCGTCAACCCCCTGCCAGGCAACAGTGAATCCGCCACATTGATGACCACGGTTATGGGCATTCTTGCCGGCGACCAGTAGGCGGGCATCTTTGCTTAAGGGGAGTATATCATCCTCATTTTTCAGCATAACCAGTGATTTTCTCACGGCTTCCCGGGCAACTGCGCGATGTTCCTGACTGCCGAAACAGGAAGTATCCAGGGATAATTTCCTGGCAGCTGGCCGAGGTTTAGTAAACATACCGAATTCGAATTTAACTCTTAAGATACGCCTGACTGCATCATCAAGCCGTTCCAGGGGGATGCGGCCATTGGCAACATTGGTTTTTACATGGGTTATAAATTCTTTCCATTTACCGGTGATCATGAACATATCTATCCCGGCATTAAGTGCCTTAACAGCACATTCTTCATAGCTGTCATCCAGGTAATCAATACCGTCCCAGTCGGAGATCACAAAGCCAGCAAAGCCCAGTTCATTTTTCAGGACATCGGTAAGCAGATATTTGTGACCGTGGCATTTTTCACCAAACCAGCTGCTTAGAGAAACCATCACTGTTAATGCGCCGGCATCTATAGCTGCTTTATAGGGCGGTAAATGGATCTTTCTCAGTTCTTCCTCTGTAATACACATATCACCCTGATCAATTCCGTGCAAAGTGGCTCCATCGCCGATATAGTGTTTAATGCAAGCTATAACCTTATCTTCTTCATAATTACCCTGTAATCCCTTAACGAATCTGGGAGCATATTTAGTTACTATTTCAGGGCTTTCAGAATAGCTCTCATAGGTACGGCCCCAGTGATCGTTTCGGGCAACGGCCAAGGTAGGGGCGAAGGTCCATTCGACGCCGGTTGCAGCTATTTCTTTAGCAGTAACTGAGGCAATACGCTCTAATAAATCCGGATCATCGGCAGCTCCCAAGCCGATATTGTGTGGGAAGACAACGGAGCCGATAACGTTAGTGTTGCCGTGGATAGCATCGACCCCGTAAATGATCGGGATAGCCAGATGGTTTTCATCTTCTTCCATGGAAGCAGCCCAGTATTCATCGTTCATCTTGATCCAGTCCTCAGGTTTATTATCCCCCGGGACAGAGCCACCGCCACTCAGAACAGAACCGACATGATATTTTTTTACTTCCTCTGGAGAGATGAATTGACGTTCCGGCTGAACGATCTGACCGATTTTCTGATCCAGAGTCATCCTGGCCAACAGTTCAGAGATCTTTCTCTCAATATCTTTCATTCCTGTCTGCTCCTTATTATTCATTAATGTTATTTTAAAATTTAGCTGCCGGATTTCTTCTCAGTTCGATATCGATACGGCTAATCTTTCTGTCACGGATACTACGGGCAATATCGCCCTTGATCGCATCATTACTATAAATTCTGGAATTTCCGTTGAAGTCCCACACCTTCCAGGCAGAGGGAGAAACGCCCTGAGGTCCGAAGGTATCGGCGCCATCCGGATTATGATAGGTGACAAGGATACTGCCCAGAAACATGAAGCTGAAAGTGTTGGGCGGAAACTCGATTTCCTGCCATTTATCATCTATAAATAAACGGCGTTTCTGCTTTTCTGCGGTAAACAACCAGCCGGCTAAAGCAGGATTGAATTCCAGCTGCAGGTCTCCAGCGGAATTAAGAGTGAAAGGCCTGGGTCCAGTTGTCATCATTACCAAAAGATGAATAAATTCGGCTGTTGCCCCGCTCAAACGGGCTACAAAGCCATTGCCGTGCAGGGAGGGATCCGGATTGGCAGAGCTGACAATGAAGGAAGAGTTTTCCAGAATACTTCTGCCATATATTTCCGGCTGGAAAAAGGGTACCAACACCCTGGTAAAATCGCGATAGAACTCAGAATAGAATTGATTGCGGAGGATTTCCAGCATATACTTGTATTCCATATGCAACCAGATTGATTCATTTTCGAACCAGCCGGGAGAAAAGGTCCGGGCCCGGCCAATTTCCAGAGGTTGATCAGCGAGAGAGGCATTGACTTTGTACATCTTCAGCTTCTGATCATACAAACCGCTATACCTGATGTTATTGATAAGGGAGGCAGCTTTTGTACCGGGAGGAAGGCAACGCAGGTAATGGACGGGTCCTTCCAGAAAGAGCGGTAAGGCTGTCTGCCTGAATTTTAAAGGCCGAAAACAGACTAATCCTTTCTGATTGCATTTTGTTCGGGTTTTGCCCTTCTGGGCAGAAATTTTAATTTCTTCATAATCAGTCACTTCATTGATGAAATAGGTGGAAATAACATTGCTTTCATGGTCCCAGGCTTTAATGATGCCGTCTTCCAGTTTTTTCAGACAGGCCTTGAAAAAATTTCTGATCTCCGAGATATTGATTGAGAGTTCAATCCCGCTGATTCCCAAACGGGTTTTTTCCCGGAAGGATTCCCTGGCGGATGCCGCCTTATCCCAGAATTCAAAAGGTGATAACTTAGATGATAAAAGAGTGTGAACGGCTTCCAGTAATTGTTTCAACTCTGTGCCTATTGGCCATTCTTCCCGGTCAGAAGCAATTTCTGCCAGTACTTTCTGCAGGAACATGATATGCCTTTTAATCTCCAGAGTTTCACTGATACTGGAACCCAGCAATCCGGGTAAACCATTAAGAGCATCATACCAGTCCGGCTTATCCGCTTCCATTTCAACGCCGACTCCTTCCGGATCCAGTGATGCCATTTTATTAACGATGAGGCAGACCAGGATGTTGATGAGAGAGGTATAATAAACCTGTCCCCTGCCGAAATCGGTATGAACCCGGTTTTTATTATCAGATCGCCTGGATATGATGTTGTCTTTCTCCTCATCGAAGATTACCGCACCCAGTTGCATAGGTTTTCCTTCCCAGAGCACATATTTCTCAGAGCGGGGTTGAACACGATGGGGGTTATCATAGAAAGAAAAGGTTTTTTTCTCCAACAGCAGGTAACGGAGTTTCTCCGGATAGACTGCCAGATAATTTTCCAGCAGGTCCAGATTATAAGTCCAATGATCGGTCCAGAAACCTTCTCCGTAACTGGTTTTGTGGATCTGGTCACAGATATCGATAAGATCACCGAGAAAATCATCCGGATCAAGTTTCAGGGCAATTCTGTTGTCTTTCAGGTAAGAAACCAGCTCACCCGGTGTGAATGTCTCCTGAAAAAATGTTTCAGAGAGATTCAATTTATCATCATCCAGATATGCTGATAAGATTGATTTAAGTTTATCCCGGTCATTTATCCGGAAACGCGTTTCTTTCAACACCAGAGGGTTGAACCCATCAAGTTGCATCAGGTTATAGAAATATTCCACGTTTTTATCCTGAACATCGGGGTTGAAGAAAAGATCGTTGCGGCGATTCTGATTCACATCCCGGAAGTTGCCGTTACCCTGGGAATAATTCGTCGGGGTCAGCTGGTAGTCATTATAATCCCGCTCGAGATCTCCGTGTTTCCGGGAGAAAAGATGTAGTGTGAAGCTTGTTTCACTACCCTGGAATGTATATGGGAATCCGCCACGCATCACGTTATCCAGAAAATTCTGCCTGGTATACCGGTCCAGAACCGGAGTGCTGCTACAGATAAAATTCTTCTGGGTAAGTTGTTCGATCAATTCTTCATTTATCCGGGCTTTTTCTTCTATATAGCTTGGAGAGGCAATCAGGGGGATGAGTGAATTAAGATCTTCTATTGAAGAGGCATGGCCGATGATCGAAGTATATTTATAAGTTTCTCCGGCTGGTATCGATGTCTGGAAAAAGCCCATACTGCAGGGCAGGCGGTTTTCCAGGATCTGTCCTTCCAACATTTTTTCCGTTGGGCCAGTCAGGAATTTTTCCGGATAGCTGTAATCACTCTGCGATCCGAAGATCTTTACCGGGTCCACAACAGGGGAAACGAGTGATGAGCCCTGTCCATCGGATTCAAATCCCAGGTAGAAATTTCCCTGTTTGATACGGACCACATCGGGCCGATCAGCCGGCTCAACTTTGCCATGAAAAAACGGGACATTCCTGTCATAATTGCTTACTTCGACAAAGGCTTCCACCAGGCGCCGCCGGAATTTTAGACTTTCATTATCGACTCCATAGGGGATGATCAGGGGTAAGCCGTCCAGGCCTTCCAGGGTACAGGCAGACCGGTTAAGATTTTGAATATGAAGGGTTCGGACGAGGCCGGGGAAATTAGCTTGCGGGATATTGAAGTAGGTAACCGTGAATTTCAGACCTAGAGTAAGGTTCTCTTCTTCCAGAGTCAACCTGGCTGGAGCGATAATCATCCGCTGTGTCTTTTTCATCCGGCGTTCCGGCAGATGATTCTGAAAGGGTTCATAGAAATTTATCGAGTCGTGATCCTGAAGTTTCAGGAATGTCCTGAATCCCTGAGAGGTAACCAGCTGGTAAGCACGGTTAGCGGGAAGAAACTCCATTACAGGATGTTCTTTATCCTGGACGCCCATACTGCAGACACATTGTCCCCGATTCACGTAGAACAGCCACATGGGTATTCCTTCCTTGCCGGCGATTCCGGGAAAGAAACTGGAGAATAGTTTAGCTGAGTTATAATGGATAATGGTGAACTCACCTGTTTCCTGCAAGCGGTACTGTGCTTCTCTGGATGGGGTCAACATTTCTGTATAATTCCTTTTATCAGAAAAATAGCATCAGCCGGTACATCATTTTGTACCGGCTGATGCTGAGATATTATTTCATCAGGATCATTTTCCTGGCGGAAATGAATTTTCCGGCCTGCATTTTATAGAAATAAACACCGCTGGTCACCGGCCTCTGATTGTCATCAGTTCCGTTCCAGGTAATCGAATAGAAAGCTGCGTCCAGTTCTTCGTTCACCAGAGTACTTACTTTCTCGCCTTTGAGATTGAAAATTTCGATTCTTACATGATCTCTCTCGTGAAGCGAGAATTTTATGCTGGTAACCGGATTGAAGGGATTAGGATAGTTGCCGTTAAGTTCCGTTACCAGAGGGATGGCTGTATCATCGGCATCCACATGGTCAACTTCGACCTGGTTGGATGCTTCTGATTCATAAATGTCATTGTACATTGCTGTAACATGATAGGTATAGGTACCCGTAGGAACGCCGGTATCCAGGTAGAAAGTACCTGTAGTTGCGGCAATTTCCACATCATCCCGGTAAACCTTGTAACCGGAAAGGCTTCTGTTCTCCGCCGGGGCACTCCAGATACAGATAACATTGCCATTTCCCCCCTGCGAATTGGCCGAGAAGTTCAGCGGGGCAGGCAGGGTAACCGTAGCAGAAGCAGGACTGGAAGGTTCTGATTCACCGTTATCATAGACACCGGTCACGTAATAAGAATAATTACCGGCATTGAGTCCTTCATCCAGATATGCGAGCGTGCCTTCTGCCATAAAACCGATCTCTTCATCATCTCTGTAAATGTTATAACCAAGCAGTATTCTGA
>JAFGEH010000160.1 GCA_016931665.1 Candidatus Cloacimonadota bacterium
AGCCTTTCATGATATTGACAGCGATTTTTTCTACAAAGACCTGTATATCTTTTTGATAGATATGGAAGGTAATGTACTGGCTCATGGCGGGGATGTTTCTCTGGCAGGTACAAATCAACTGAATCTGAGAGATTCTGTAGGCAGGTATTTTATCAGGGAATTCATTGATCTGATGCGGAACAGCAGTCAAGGATGGCTGGAATACAAATGGCGCAATTATCAGACACACGAAATAGAAACTAAAATGTCTTATCTGCAGAAGGTAAATGAACAACTTTTTATTGGCTGTGGTATTTACTACGGAAATTAATCTTCTTTCTTGAACTCTTCCTGATTGCCATAGATTTTCCAACCGGTCCCGGATTTATAGAAATAGGATAGATCGCCATTCTCCGTGGAAGGTTCCTGCCAGAAATCAATCCCATCAGGCGAAAGCAGTTGCAGAATGAAAGTTACACAAGCAAAATTACTGGCTGAGAAATTAACAGACATATCGCTGTAACTCATTTCTACATAATTGTTTAACCTGCTATCCCAAAGCTGCTGCTCTTCCTCAAGGCTGTAACCATTATGCAGAAATTCAGGATGATATTCCGCCAGGATAGCTGCCTCATCCGACAGGTTAAAAGCAAGCCTGATATTCTCCAGAACAGCTATTATCTGCTCTTCATCGTTCATTCCTGCCTCTGTGAGGTCACTGCAGGATACCAGCAGTAAGAGGAGAGTCAAGACAGCAATAAATCTCATTCTTTCACCAGAACAACTACACATTCCTGGTGGTAGGTTTGCGGGAAAAGGTCAAAACAATGAATATCAAGTATGCGGTAACCGGCTGAAAGTAAACGGGTTACATCCCTCTCCTGGGTTGCCGGATCACAACTTACATAGATGATCCTGGCCGGCGTGCATTGATGGAGGACATCCAGGATTTCAGGAGTCAAGCCTTGGCGGGGCGGATCGAAAATCACAGTATCAATTCCCTTGCCCGCAATAAGTTCTTCGAGCTGATCCTCCACTCTACCAGAAATGAATTCGCAATTCACCACCCTGTTTGTCTGACAATTCAACCGGGCATCATCTATGGCACGCTGATTAACTTCCACTCCCCAGACTTTTTCAGCCCTGGCAGCCACAAAAATCCCAATCGAACCTGTCCCGCAATAAGCATCCAATACCCGGGACCGGAGTGGTACATGATCGAGAATGTGATTATAAAGAGACTCGATGATTGATGAATTCACCTGGAAAAAAGAATCATAACTCACACGGAAACGCAGATCTTTTATCTCTTCCCAGAGATAGTCCCTGCCATAAATCAGCTTACTTTCTGTTCCCAATATCCGGTTGGTTTTTTCGGGATTGATATTCTGGATGATACCGGTGACTTCGGGAAAGTCGGAAAGGATGGTATTGGTCAGCTGCCGGGTGAAAGGCAGTTTTGCTGTCCTGGTTACAATAATCATTAGTAACTCACCTGTGGAAAAGCTGTAACGCAGACCCAGATGCCTTACCTGGCCTGAATTTTTTAGTTCATTATAGATCTGGACCTGAGCTTTTCTCAGATAGGTGGTAAAAAAAGGACAAACGCGGTCAAAAAGAGCCGGGTGGATCTGGCAGGCAGCATGAGGGATAACATTATGACTCTGCCGTGCGTACATGCCGATAATTATTTCCCCGGATTTTTCCATTACCGGCAGGAAGGTCTTGTTGCGATAACCTTTGATTAAGGGTGATGGTTCGCAGGGAATTATTGCAGAATTATGAATTTTGCGGAAAATCTCCCCGGCAATTTTACTCTTCCAATCAATCTGGGTCTGGTAATCAAGATGAAGCCAGTTGCAGCCCCCGCATTGTCCAAAGGCAGAGCACTGTGCTTCCACCCTGCCCGGTCCCGGAGATATGATGTTTACTATTTTGCCATAGGAAAAATGCCTGGTGTTCCTGGTTAACTCGATCTGCAGTAAGTCACCCGGTGCAGCATTTTCCACGAATACAGACCGGGAATCCAGGAAACCCAGTCCGTATCCCTGATGGACAAGTTTTTCTATTACAAGTTCGGGCATATATTAGTCAGATTTTGCCTTTAAGATGCATATATCTCAATTTCCAGACCATGTAGATTGCTTCTCTGACTATTCTTTTAGACATTTTGGATTGTCCGCTGCGGCGATCAGTGAAGACGATGGGAATTTCCAGAATACGGAATTTCTTCAGCCAGGTGCGGTAATTCATTTCCACCTGAAAGGAATAGCCGTCAGACAGGATATTATCCAGGTCGATTGCCTTCAGCACTTCTCTCCTGAAGCATTTGAAGCCGCCGGTGGGATCATTGATCGGCATGCCGGTGATGCATCTGACATATTTAGCTGCAAAATAGCTCAGAATCAGCCTTTTCAGCGGCCAGTTCACCACGTTGATGCCTTTTATATAGCGTGAACCGATAACCAGATCCTGATTCTTAATTTCCTGCAGCATTAACGGGATCATGTCCGGATCGTGGGAAAAATCGGCATCCATCTCGAACACACAATCATAATCACTTTTCAGGGCAAATTTAAAACCTTCCACATAAGCTGATCCCAGGCCCAGTTTCCCTGCTCTTTTTATAAGGTGGAGCCGTTTAGTGGTTTTCTGAATCTCTTGTACCAGGGCAGCGGTTTCATCCGGAGAATTATCATCGACTATCAGGATTTCCAGTTTTTTATCCTGTTTGAGAACTTCTGCGATGATATGTTTGACGTTATCCGCTTCGTTATAGGTTGGAATGATTACCAACGCTTTCATGCCTGCTCCTTTCCTTTATTATTCTGATCAAGATTGTTTTTGAGCAATTGCTGTTCCGGGACAGTGGCAAATTTCCGGGCCGGATTACCCATCTGGATCTCCTGTTGATTAACATCCTTGGTAACCACACTGCCCGCTGCCACAACTCCGTCTTCATGAATGGTTCTGCCAGGGAGGACGGTAGCATTCAGGCCGATCCTGCCGCCGGTTTTCACAGTAATTCCTTTGAAGTGCTGGAATCTTTCGGCATCCCGTCCCAGGTAGTTATCGTTGCTGGTAGCTACAGCAGGAGCAATGAAGCAATAATCCTCCAACAGTGAATAGGCAGTAATATAGCAGTTCGTTTCCAGTTTACAGCGGTTCCCGATGTAAACAAAGTTTTCAATGGCCACTCCCCGGCCGATTATATTATAATCACCGATAACTGTATTTTCCCGGATCGTGGCCTGATCGGCGATCAGATTGAAATCTCCGATCCGGCACTGGGTGTAGATGATAACATTAGCTCCAATCTGATTGTCGCTGCCTATCTGAGCAGGTTCAGAAGTAGCCAGAGGTTTCATGATGCTGCGCGGTGAAACCATAGGTTGTTTACCGATGATGGTGTTATCGTCTATCCTCACGTTATTGCCGATTCTGGTTCCGGCATGAATGATAACATTATTGCCCAGTCGGCAGTTTTCGCCTATCACTACATCCTCCGCTATGATCACATACTCACCCCAGGTCGTATTATCTCCCATTATAGCTAAGGCTGAAATCTTGGAATCCATTGCTCCTCCTGATATTAGACTCAATATTTTCAGAAAAGGCATGCGTAAGTAAAGTTATTTCTGATATATGGAGAATAATTCATCATTTTAAAAAAAAGCCCTCCAGGTGGAGGGCTTTTCATATTACAGGTTAAATCACCCCGTGATCGAGCATGGCATTGGCAACTTTCATGAAACCGGCTATATTTGCTCCTTTCACATAATCTATGTAACCGCCATTGGTGCCGTAATTCACACATTGTTCATGAATAGCCGTCATGATCTGCTTTAATCTGGCATCAACTTCTTCTCTGGTCCAGTTTAGACGCATGCTGTTCTGGGACATTTCCAGTCCGGAAGTAGCCACACCACCTGCATTGGCAGCTTTACCGGGCGCGTAGAGCAATTTATTCTGCTGGAAGATCTCAATGGCTTCCGGAGTGCAGGGCATGTTAGCGCCTTCGGTAACACAGAAGCAGCCGTTTTTGACCAGTTCTTTCGCATCTTCCTCATTCAGTTCGTTCTGGGTGGCACAGGGCAGGGCAATGTCGCATTTAACATCCCAGGGATGACGACCAGGAATGAATTTGACTTTATATTCTTTAGCATAATCTTCCACAATGTCCCGGTTAGAAGCTCTCATTTCCAGCATGAAATCAACTTTGTCACCAGAAATACCATCCGGATCGTATATATAACCGTCCGGACCGGAAAGTGTTACGACTTTCCCACCTAGATCGTTAACTTTCTGAACTGCTCCCCAGGCGACATTACCGAAACCGGATACGGCAACTGTTTTCCCGGCAAAGCTATCACCGCGTGTTTTCAGCATGGATTCGGTGAAATAAACTGCTCCAAACCCGGTAGCTTCCGGCCGGATGAGACTGCCGCCCCAATTCAAACCTTTCCCGGTGAGTACACCAGTGAATTCATTGCGCAGCTTCTTGTACATACCGAAAAGGAAACCAATTTCACGTCCCCCTACTCCGATATCACCCGCCGGCACATCGGTATCTGGTCCGATATGGCGGAAGAGTTCACTCATAAAAGCCTGGCAGAAGCGCATGATCTCATTATCTGATTTGCCTTTGGCGTTGAAATCCGAGCCACCTTTGCCTCCGCCCATGGGCAGGGTAGTCAGGCTGTTCTTGAAGATCTGTTCAAAACCGAGGAATTTCAGGATACTCAGGGTAACACTAGGGTGAAAACGCAACCCGCCTTTATAAGGTCCGATAGCGCTGTTGAATTCAATCCGGTAACCCCGGTTGACCTGAACTTCCCCTTTATCGTCTACCCAGGGTACTCGAAAAATGATAACTCTTTCTGGTTCTACCAGCCTTTCCAGGATTCTTGCCTGTTTCAGACGAGGATTAGAATCGTAGATATCCCAGATTGATTCCACAACTTCCTTCACAGCCTGAAGGAATTCGGGTTGAGCCGGATTTCTGGCTGCAACATCATCCAAAAAAGCCTGCATACTCATTTTAGCCTCCACAGATTAATAATTGCTGCCCAGAAATTTACATTAAATTTAATTGTCAAGCATTGTCTAAAAAATTAAGATTCATACTGTTAACCATCTTCGGTGTGACAGATCTGAAATAAAAAAGCCCTCCAGCTGGAGGGCTTACATTTAAGTTTTTATTTTATTATACAACACCCTGATCGAGCATGGAATCAGCCACTTTCAGGAAGCCGGCAATATTGGCACCGTTCACATAATTCACAAAACTACCTTCTTTCCCGTATCTGACGCATTGATTATGGATAGCGATCATAATATTGTGCAGCCTTTCATCAACTTCTTCTCTGCTCCAGCTCAGGCGCAGGCTGTTTTGAGACATTTCCAGGCCGGAAGTTGCCACTCCGCCGGCATTGGCAGCTTTACCGGGTCCGTAAAGGATTTTGTTCTGCAGGAATACTTCAATCGCACCGGGTGTGGAAGGCATGTTGGCGCCTTCGGAGACACAGATACAACCATTTTTTACGAGCGTTTTAGCATCTTCTTCGTTAATCTCATTCTGGGTAGCGCAAGGCAAAGCAACATCACATTTAACGAACCAGGGCCGTTTACCATCGTGATATTCCACCCCGAATTCGTCAGCGTATTCTTGGATGCGGCCACGCTTGATATTCTTGAGATCCATCACGAATTCCCATTTATCTCCGGAAATCCCGGCTGGATCATGGATTGTTCCACTGGAATCGGACAGGGTAACAACCTTTCCGCCCAGTTCATTAACTTTTTGAACTGCATATTGAGCCACGTTACCGGAACCGGAAATAGCCACAGTTTTCCCGGCAAAGGATTCACTTCTGGTTTTCAGCATTTCTTCCGCGAAATAAACAGCTCCAAAACCAGTGGCTTCCGGGCGAATGAGGCTGCCGCCCCAGTTGAGTTTTTTACCGGTGAGAACACCGGTGAATTCATTGCGCAGTTTCTTATACATACCGAACAGGTAACCGATCTCTCTGCCTCCCACACCAATATCACCAGCCGGTACATCGGTATCGGGTCCTATATGGCGGAATAACTCTGCCATGAAAGCCTGACAGAATCTCATTACTTCGTTATCGGTTTTTCCTTTGGGATCAAAATCGGAGCCACCTTTACCACCGCCCATGGGCAGTGTGGTCAGACTGTTTTTAAAAACCTGTTCGAATCCGAGGAACTTGAGGATACTCAAGTTGACACTCGGGTGGAATCTCAGTCCTCCCTTGTAAGGTCCGATAGCGCTGTTGAATTCAATCCGGTAACCGCGGTTAACCTGTACATCTCCATTATCACGCACCCAGGGCACTCTGAACATTATCACTCTTTCCGGTTCCACGATCCGATCCAGAATTTTGGCTTCCTTGAACCGGGGATTACTGTCGTAAATAGGCCAGATGGATTCCACAACCTCTTTCACAGCCTGCATGAATTCTGGTTGAGCCGGATTTTTCGCCTCAATCTCTGCTAAAAATTGCTCCATGGTCATAATTTCCTTCCTTATTTCTGGTTTCGTATGGGGGGAAAATTGAAAACAATTATATACTGTCAAGAATTTATGAATATTATCTGTTCGCTGGTCTGTTATCAGGTTTGAATATGGCTGCCCTACCAGAGCGCCCATCTATTTTTATCAGGAAAGGTGCTTTTGTCCTGATGTGTCTGAAATGTTTAGTTTTACACACAGGTTTCTGTTGTTCGAGCCAGTACCAGTCGATGAAGGTATCGTCCTGATTATAAGGTACGGTAAAATAACCCACATTCATAGCCACCAGGTTATGAAAGAAGTGGCTGCCCTGCGAAGCTTCAACTACATATCCTTCGAAACTTGTTTCCACGATGATCCTGGCTTTATTGATCTGAGCCCAGTTGACAGGCACCCCCAGAAAGCGGTCACTGGAACCCCAGCGGCCGGGTCCCATCAGGATATATTCCCGCTTCTCCTGTTTCAGGCTGTTATTGATCTGCTCAATCTCTTCCAGCATTTCCATCGTTTCCCGGTTATCGAACACCTTCAGATCGACAAAAACGAGATCGGTGAGATGCTTGATAATACCATTACCCATGGCTTTGTCAGTAAGCAGAATCAAATCATTCCGCTCAAGCTTTTCCACATTGACTTCGGCATGTTCCCTGGTAATGGATAATGGCCTGATCTGCAGAATATAGAATACCGGATTACTATATTGATCATCAGTAATCTTAAAATCAACCGCAAATTCAATTTCAACGGGTACACCCAACCCCATTTCCCCGATTTCCAGAATCCGCAGGAGAATGGCGCTGAGTTTAAAATGCTCGTAATGGACTATATTGCGGAAAGTCAGTACTCTGGGACCCTGACTGAATCTGCCATCAATGAAGCCCAGGTGTTCATAATCCCAGACTGAGCTCAATTCCAGGAAGATGGAATTCATCATTTGCCTGGAGATCTTGATCCTGCGCAGTGTCGCCATTTCACCCTCGGAGAGGTCGAAAGTCTTCCCATCCAGTTCCAGGGCATATAACTCCCGTTGATTATTCTCCACCATAATTTCCGGTTCCAGCAGGTTGATCCTGGGGTGACGCGGGCAATAGCGGAAAGACCGCTCACCGTCCACTACCGCTTTACCAAGACCAGCAGCCAGGGCGGCCACACCGTCGGCATGACGGATCACGGAAGTGGGATAGAAATTGTAAGACTGGGCCGCTCCGGAAAACACCGGGAAATAATAATTATCCCAATGAACTGAACCGGCTATCTCCTGGATAACCACTGCCATTTTTTCTTCTTCGATCTTGTAATTAATGCTTTCTATGTACTGCCGTGGTTTCTCATGAAAGGGTGTGGAAAGTATTATTTTAATGGCATCCTCAAGCTGCTGCAGCCTTACCTGCAGGTCAGGATGGCTGTTGGGAAGCATGAATGTCTTATAGATACCGGCAAACGGTTGTGACTGGGAATCTTCCAGCAGGCCGGAGGAACGTACGGCCAGTGGAAAAGAGGCACTCTTCAGCAATTTCTTCAATTTATCCTGCAGGGATCTGTCCAGTTTGCCGGCCAGGAATATCTTCTCGATTTCTTGATCCGTCAGATCGATCAGTTTATCTATATTTATCCGATTGCGATCGAGGAAATTATCAAATTCATTAGTACCGATGATGGCGGTTCTTGGCAGCTTAACTGAGATGTCCTGAAATTCCTGATCCAGGTCCATGGTTACCAGGAGCGCATTTAAAAACGCCAGCCCGCGCCCTTTCCCTCCCAGGGAACCCTCTGCCAGCTGTATAATTTTATCTTCCTCGGTCAATCCTGCTTCACCAAATCTGATTACTTTGCCCCTGTTTCTCTGCTCACGGACCTGACGGATAGTATTGATCAGGAATTTTCTGATATCATCGGTATTAAGAAAATCAGCTGCTACCACATATTTGATCTGCTGGGCTATCCTGAACTCACCATGGGCCATCAGCCAGGCAGAAAAATGATTCCGATTAGCATGAAAGAGGAGAGATGCCTCCGGAATGTCGGCTATCTTTTTTTCAAATTCATACATGGATCGGGCTCGTTCTATTTCTTCCCCACTGCTGTTTCGGAAAACAAAATCCCCGAAACCCAGATTATTGATGATGAACTGGCGGATATCATTCATCAGAGTAGGTGAATCCTTCTCATGGAATTCAGCTTTGAGTTTCCGGGCTTCTACCAGGTTATAGGGGTCGGCTGACTGCATAAGCACCGGCAGATCGGGATTCTGCAACCTGATTTCCCGAACCAGTTTAATACCGCCGGCTTCGTCAGGTATATTGTTTACTGGCAGATTCACGTTGGTAATTACGCAGATAATGTATTCTCGGTATTTGTGATACAATTCCAGGGCATCTTCATAATCATGGGCCAGCAGGACTTTGGGGCGAGCCCTCATTCTGAGTCTTTTATTCGCCTCCTGCAATTCTGCCTCAATCAATTCCTGTGTCAGCTTCATACTTTCCAGATAGAACATGGGCAGATAGGAAGAGTAATATGTAATGGCATTTTCTATGATCAGAACAACACGGACGGCGCCGTATCTGGTGTCATGCTCTATGTTGAGTTTATCTTCCACCAGTTTGATCATTGCTAAAAACAACTTGGGGTCACCTTTCCAGAGAAATACCTCATCGAAATACTTCAATTTTTCCGGGGATTGATTAACAATATCGATATAGGATTGTTTATTCAACAGCAACAACTGCGGTAAACCGGAGAACTTTTCCCGGATCTGCCGGCTCATGTCGAAAGGTGTAACATCTCCAATTCGCATCATGATGATCACCATATCAAAATTACGGCTGGCCAGGACTTCCAGGATATCATCCGTAAAAGTGATCGTGGTGATGCGGGGAGCAATACTCAGATCCAGTTGGCGGAATTCGCCTGAAATCTGTTCCGACAGCCTGCCGTCCCATTCCAGGACATAGGCATCGAAAACACTGGAGATCAGTAAAATTTCTTTAACCCGATGCTGCATCAGCAGGTGAAAAGAATCATCCCCGAATTTGAATTTATTGAAATAATAGTTCAGATCGTCCAGATTCATTTATCATTCCTGATTTATTTATAGATGAAGGAGATACCTTTGCGGCCGTCCATTTTTATCACTGCTGGATGATCAAGCTCCACATGGACGAGAAATTCGGTTTTATCGGCAATGGGTTGTTCTTTCAGCCATTTCCAATCTACAAAATCAGTACCTGAGCCATAGGGTACGGTGAAATAGCCCACATTCATGGAGACCAGATTATGGAAGAAATGTGTACCCTGAGAGCCATCAACAACAAAGTCCTTCAGGCCTGCCTCCACTATGATCTTGGCTTTATAGATCTCATGCCATTTTACGGGGACTCCCAGGAATCTGTCCCGCGATCCCCAGCGGCCAGGACCGATGAGTATATAATGCCTGTTCTCCGTACGCATTTTCTCGTTGAACAGGGCAATATCCCTCTGCATGTCCAGAGTCCGTGTATTATCAAATTTATCAGGGTCGAGGAAGATGATATCCCGGATGTTTGAGATCACTCCGTTCCCCATACCGCTGGTAGTATAAAGGAACAGCTCAGCGAAATCCAGATTGTCGGAATCGATATATATTTCCTCGGTGTTGATGGTCAAAGGTCTGATCTGAAGGACATAGAAGGTGGGTTTGCGGTTTCTGATGATATTAGGATCGAGATTAACGGCAAATTCAATTTCTACCGGTACTCCCATGGCTCTTTCCCCGATATCCAGAGTGCTTTCCAGGATCCGGGCCAGAGGGAAATATTCATATTTCAGGATATCGGCGAAAGTTATGATCCGCGGGCCGGGTACTCTGTTACCATCAACCAGCCGGTTATTCTGATAATCCCAGGTTGAGACAAGATGATCCAGCGAACCATGATTCTCCGCCTCCTTGATCTTCAGTTTCCTAAGGGTACAATCCATATTCTCCACCAGATCGAACTCACATTCCCCTACATTGATGGCATATAGCTCCTTCTGTGTTTCGCCCAGGAGTTCCTCATTGGAGATCAGCTGCATCTTGGGATAGTGGGGACAGAACCGGAAGATCCTCTCGCCTTCCACCACGGTTTTACCCAGACCGACAGCTATGGCTGCGATTCCATCGCTGTTTTTGAGGGAAGAAGTAGGATAGAAATTATAGGACTGAGCGACTCCGGCAATGTGGGGATAAACGTATCCATTGAACCTGCTGCCGACCATTTCCTGAATTATCACCGCCATTTTCTCTTCTTCCAGCTTGTAGTTGATACTTTCAATATAATTTCTGGCGCTGCGCAGGAATACAGAAGCGAAAACCAGTTTTATGGAATCGGCCAGATGTTTGAGCCTGAAATCCTTTTTCTTATGATGATTGGGTAGCATGAAGGTCTGATAGATCCCGGCAAAGGGCTGGGACTGGGAATCCTCCAGCAGGCCGGAAGAGCGGACAGCCAGAGGGTATTTAATATTATCAATGAATACACTGAGGATTTTCATCAAGCGGGGAGACAATTCGCAGTTCACAAAGAACTCGTTAATCTCCTGATCGGATTTTTCTGTGATCCAGTTGCCGATATGATTTCTTTCGATAAACAAGTCGAACTCGCTGGTCCCAATTATGAATGTGCGGGGTATTTTGATATTGACGTCGGGGAATTTCTTATCGAACTCCATGGAGACAAAGAGTGAATTCAGGAAGGCAATCCCTCTTCCCTTGCCACCCAGGGAGCCTTCCGCCAGCCGGATAATACTTTCCTCTATATTAAGGAAATTGGGATCGAACTGGATCAACTTACCCCGGTTACGTTCATATTCCACCTCCTGGAACATGCTGATGAGCTGGTTACGCAGGGCTTCAGTGGTTGCGAAATCATTGATCTTCATGTGCCGCATCCGTTTAGCATAAAGAAACTCGCCATGAGCAGTGAGCCAGGCGGAAAAATCATTGCGGCCGCTGTGGTAAAGAAGAGACTCGTCCGGAATGATCTTGAGTTTTTCCTGAAAATCGCTCAAAGTCTGAGAACGGGCGAATTCCTCTCCTTCCGGATTACGAAAGATGAAATCTCCGAAACCCAGGTTATTGACCACGAATTTACGCAGATCGTGCAGCAGGGTTTTGGAATTTTTATGCAGGAAATGCACTCCCAGGTCAAGAGCTTCCTTTTCGTTCGATTCTTCGGAAGATTGAAGCAGAATCGGACATTCCACGTGGTGCATCTGGAGATGACGGATTAGTTTGATCCCGGCCTGAGGGTGGTCTTTTCCCTTATATTTATATCGGATATCGGATATGATGGCGATAACGAATTCTTTATATTTCTCATACAATTCAATGGCTGTTTCGAAGTTATGGCAGAGCAGTACTTTCGGCCGGCCTCTCATGCGCCGCCGTTTGTTAATGTCATCCAGCTCTTCGCTGATCAGCAGCTGGGTCTGTTTCATGATCTCCGAATACAGCAGCGGATGGAACATGGAATAATAATGGATTGAATCCTCCACCAGCAGGATCACCCTTACCCCACCTTCCCGGGTGTCGTTCTCCACATTCCAGATATCCTCGATATATTTGATCATGGTCAGGAATATCTTACTGTCGCCATTCCAGCTGAAAACATTATCAATAAACTTCATCTCTTCACTGTCTTTATCGATCAGTACTACATCGTTGGACACATTCAGGAGAAGCAGAATGGGTATATCCGGGTACAGTTCCCTGATCTGACGGCTCAATTTAAAGGGGCTGATCTCACCGATTCTCATCATGGTAATCACCAGATCGAATTTTCTTTCCTTAAGCAGATTCAAAGCCTGGATGCCGGTTGGCACACTGGTAACACGGGGAGAAGTACTGAGATTCAACTGCCGGTATTCTCCGTGGATCTGTTCAGAAAGCCTGCCATCCTGCTCGAAGATGAAAGCGTCGTAGAAGGTTGAAACCAGCAATATTTCATGGACTCTTTTCTTCA
The DNA here is from genome assembly GCA_016931665.1 of Candidatus Cloacimonadota bacterium. Classification (GTDB taxonomy): domain Bacteria; phylum Cloacimonadota; class Cloacimonadia; order Cloacimonadales; family TCS61; genus JAFGEH01. Next base: position 12,496 of record JAFGEH010000160.1, read on the forward strand.
TCAGATTATGAAAGATATCTTCCCCATATTTGAATTTGTTATAATAGTAATTCAGTTCTTTCAGGTCCATAAGCCCTCCGCCTGCTGCGCTTTTTATTTGCAGTCATCATTGAGGGAAGCAATATTGTCAAGTATTGAAAGATCCCGGGCCTGTTATCGGCTGAATAGGAGCCTTTTTTTGATTGACACAATATGGGAAATCACTCAATAAATGCCCTGAATTAAAGGTGGTGCTATGAAATTCCGGTTAATTCTAATGCTGGTTACCTGCCAGATTCTCAATCTGCCGGCAGAAACAGCTTCATGCTGGCAGAAGCTCTCCTGGTCTGAACCGGCAGTAATCACCCGGTGTTATCGTTTCCATTTCAGTGAATATCCCAATGAAAACCATCTGATCAGAAAACTCAACCCGAAAGAGCATAATTCCTTCGAGATCGCCATTTATCCGCTTTCTCAGCTCAAATCATCCCTGCTGGAATTAGGCTCAAATCCCGCGGAACCTTCCACCTTTATCAGCTATAAAGCAGCCGATTCCAACTATGCAGCCCGTTTGGATATTCAGGTGAGAACCGGCGCTGATTTCAGCTCCGATCTCGAAGACCGGGATTATTCCTTCCTGCATCATGGTGTAGTCATAAAAGGCAACCTGGCTGACCGGCTATTCCTGTACGGAGACTGGTGGTCCGGGCATTATGGTTCGGACCTGGATTATGCCCTGGAGACATCTCCCCTGCTGGACAGCTGGTATCAATACGATGATGACCGCGAAAAGATCTATCATGACAATCTTCGGGGGAAACTGCTCTACAGTCTGCCCTATCTTTCCGTGGGGCTTGGCCGCGGCCAGTATCAGCTGGGCAGCAGCATCTCCGGCAGCATCATCCTCGATACGCAAGGCAATGATTATGGGTATATCTCCCTAGACTTCAGAATAGGCACTCTCCTTTTCTCCCAGCTCCAGGCGAAGCTGATAGCAGACAGCACAACAACAGTTTCCGACCAGATAGAAGAATACCCGGAAAAATACCTGGCTGTTCACCGGCTCGAGTGGCTACCCTCGCCCCGTTTCAGATTTTTCCTGGGTGAGGCGGTGATCTATGGTAATCGCAGCCCTGATCCCGGTTACCTGCTGCCCCATGTGTTTCAGAGAGTAGTGGAACATAACCTGCGGGACAGGGATAATGTCCTGATCTTCAGTGGCTGGGAATGGCAGGTTGGCTCCGGCAATATTATGTACGGCAACCTGATTGTGGATGAACTCAAGAAAAGTGAATTATTTTCTGACTGGTGGGGAAACAAGTATGCACTGCAGATCGGAAATTCCCTGCAGATACCAGCCTGGCACAGCAGATTATCTCTGGAATTCACAGCGGTCCGGCCCTGGCTTTATACGCATAACCAACTGGTAAACAAATATTCCCACGACGGGTTTGGCCTGGGTTTTCCGGCCGGAAGCAATCTCATCCAGATAGCAACTGAGTTCAATACCAATATTATAGCCAATCTAACGCTGGACCTGGCAGCATCCTTCACCCGGCAGGGTTCAGTGGGAAACCATTTCTCTCTGAATTACGATTCCCGCCCCTCTGACCACGCTGACTGGCTGGAAGGTTGCATCCAGAATATTTACCGGGGGAAATTCGTTGTTACCTGGCAGCCTCTTGCCCATCATTCTCTCAAGCTGGGTTACCAGATAACCAGGACTGCTGGTGATCCCGCCAGGCATGATCTTTCGCTTAGCTATCTCCTAACGTATTGAATAAATAATGAATCCGGTCATCATCCTGTTTGCTCTTCTGCTGGTTATCCTGGCATTGGGTATATTGCAAGCAGGCAGAAAATATGATCATCAAACCTTAACCTTCAGCATCCTGATTGCCTGCCGTAATGAAGAGAAAAATTTACCGAAACTGTTCCAATCTTTACAGCAACTTGATTATCCCTCGGATAAATATGAGATCATACTGGCAGATGATGACTCAGTGGATTCTACTCGTGATCTGATCGCAGATTTCTGCCGGAAGGCTGATAATCGACAGTTTCTACCTCTGAGAAGAAATAATCAAACAAAATCCGGCAAGAAGACTGCCCTGCAGGCTGCCGCCGAAAAAGCCCGGGGTGAGATTCTGCTCTTCACCGATGCCGACTGCCAGGTCCCCTCCGGCTGGCTGCAGGGCTACAATAAATACTTCAGTCCTGCAACTGGTATGGTAATTGGCGTAATCATGATATCTTTTCGAGGCTTTGGTAAATTCCGCAGCCTGGTTACAGCAGCTATCAATGCTGCTACGGCTGGTTTAAATTTTGCTTTCAGCGCTTCCGGTGGCAATCTGGCCATCCGGAAAACCGTCTGGAAAGAGATCGGCGGGTATGAGAGCATAACCCATCATGTGGCAGGTGACGATAAATTGATGGTGAGAATGATCCGGCAAAGCGGCTGGCAGATCAATTTCAATTCCGGGAATCCGGTTCTGACCTCAGTTCCCGAGCCGGTTGATTTTCCGGCACAACAGCAGCGCAAATTCGGCAAGTTCAGTATGCACCCGCCAGTTTACAAAGCAGCAGCTGTCATAGTCTTTCTGTTCTATCTTTACCTTCCCTGCTATCTGGCTGCATATCCGCATACCCTGACTCTGCTTCCCTATCTGGGGGGATTGCTTATTTTCTGGGGAGTTACTTTATACAAATTTAAAGTGAAATTTCAGATCTTGGATATTTTCTTTTTATTGATTTATCCCTATTATATGATCATTTTTTCAATCTGGGGACTGAGACGCAGCTGGAGCTGGAAACCTTAGGCTGCAATATCATGGGGATCGTCACAAAATCCCAGCCTTGTTCCCGGGTATATTGAATTATCATTTCCACAATCCGTAAAAGCTGATCACATTTGCCCACACCGTCGTGCAGAGTAATGATCGCACCGGGAAACAGTTTCTTGCTGATCTTCCGAAAATATTCTTCAGGATCAGTATTCCGATAATCCTTGGAGCCGCAATTCCATAATATCATTTTCATTCCGGACTTTTTCAGCAGGTATATCAGATAAGGCGACCACCTGCCGTATGGTGGTCTGAACAGTATCACTCTTTCCGGCAGGATATTCTCAATAATTTCACTGGTTTTGAATATTTCCTGCCTTACCCGCGAAGCTGGCAGCGCCAGCAGGGACGGATGGGAGAAGGAATGGTTGCCGATGGCGTGTCCGCTGTTATGAATCAGTTTAACCAGTTCAGGATGTTCAGCGGCTCTTTCCCCTCTCAGGAAGAAGGTGGCTGGAATGGAATTGGCAGCCAGCAGGCTCAGCAACCTCTCCGTGCAACCGGGACGGGGTCCGTCATCAAAAGTCAGGGCGATTTTATCCCGGCTCCGGAACCTGCGGATCAGAACCTTGGTCAGGAACAGCCGGTAGGCTATCAGCAGCATAATCAGAACAATTACCAATAAAGGAAATAAAATATCTCCTCCTCAATCCAGCTTATCTAATTGACTATTTTTCTCAACTCCGACAATAATGTTCTGTGAAATCTGAAAAGGAAGCGTCAAGAGAAATTTAATGAAGATTCTAAACTGTAGGCAATTACCAGTTTGCTGGCGTAAATTCCTGCTGCCGTTGAAAATATTGATTTCAGGGCTGATCTTTTATCTGCTGTTCAGAAAACTGGATCTCACTCAACTTCAGGCAGGTTTTGTCCGGACAGGTCTTGAAATCGTATTATTTCTGCTGTTCACGGCTATCTTCAAAATGGGATTGCTATACGTTAACTGGCGGAAATTCCTGCATTTTCACTCTGATTACAGGGCTTCCGGTGGAGAAGTACGCCGGTCTTTCCTGATCGGAGAAGCATTGCGCTTCCTGATTCCGGGCGGTTACGGCATGATCGGCAAAATATTCTTCGTTCGCAACAGCAGGTCCTCTGCTGCCCTGTCTGTGGCTCTGGAGAAGTTCTTTCAGATCTGGA
>JAFGEH010000161.1 GCA_016931665.1 Candidatus Cloacimonadota bacterium
CTGCCCCGCTTCACATTGGCGGTGAGAAAGCCTTTGATCGCCAGATTATTGGCGGAAGTACCGCCGGTGGTGAAATGAATTTCTTCCGGACTGGCATTCATCGATTCAGCCACTAACCGGCGAAAACCTTCCAGTTCTTCCGCAGCTTCCGATCCGGTTTGTACAAAATTCTTGGGAAAATGAAATTTCTCCCCCAGATAGGGTAACATGGCTTCCACTACTTCCGCAGCCGGTTTTGAAGTCAGGCAGTTATCCAGATATATTTGCTTCATTCTCCGTCTCCTGATAATTTATGACCTGGTCCAGTTTCAGGGAGGAAAAATATTCCTCCTGATGTTTTCTGATATCATTCCAGAAATCGTAAAAGGCACAGGGTGAACCCTGGCAGTATTCGATATGAGAGTTGGCTCCCAGGCAGCAGTAACCGGAAAAATCGTCTTCCACCGCTTCCATGATATCCTTCAGTGATAGTTGGGAGGCAGGCCGGTTCAAAATATAACCACCCCTGGCACCATGCTTGCTGCTGATCAGTTTCCTGTGCTTCAACTTTCGAAAAAGCTGCTCGATATATTTGGGAGGAAGATTTTGGCGGCGGCAAATGGCAGTTATGGAAACAGGTTCACCAGCAGGCTGTCTGGCCAGTTCAGCCAGAGCCCGGACAGCATAGCCGGTTTTCGTGGAAATCTGCATTTCTTCCCTCCAGAGTAATAACATATAAAAATAGTAGGAATTGGCAAGGATTTTTTTTAAATGATTGAATTGAATGATGTGATCGCTGGTTATGGTGATGAACCCGTCTTGAACAGGGTCTCTCTGCAGTTGGCGGCAGGCGAGTTCCTGGCGGTACTCGGACCTAACGGAGCCGGGAAATCCACTCTGATCCGGGCTATTCTGGGCTATCTGGAACCAGTTGGCGGCCAGGTTGTAATTGCTGGTAAAAACATAAAAGAATGGCGCAGGATAGAACTGGCCAGGATTATAGCCCTTATCCCGCAGGAAATCCAGCTGCAATTCGATTACAGCGTACGGGAACTGGTTCTGATGGGTCGTTATCCTTATCTGGGATTCTGGCAGAACTACACTGCCAGGGATCTGGAAATCGTTGAAGTCATTCTGCAGCAGTTTTTTTTATCCAGCCTGCAGGATAAATTCTTCAACCAGCTGAGCGGTGGCGAAAAGCAGAGAGTATTACTGGCCCGGGCCATGGCTCAGGATACGCCGGTGATCTTAATGGATGAAGCTTTTTCTCATCTGGATATTAACCATCAGATCGAGATCATGGACCTGCTTGCCGAGGTAAACAGGAAACAGCATAAAGCCATTCTGCTGGTGTCTCATAATATCAACCTGGCTGCTGAATACTGCAATCGCCTAATCCTGTTGAAAGAAGGGCGGATAATCGGGGACGGCCACCCTCAGGAGATGATCAGTCAGGAGAGCCTGCTCAGATTGTACGGGACTGAACTGCTGGTGGTAAAGAATCCCCGCAGTGGAAGGCCCTGCCTGCTGTATCCGGGCAGACGATGAAGAAACAGGTCTGGTTGCTGCTCATCCTGGTTTTTTTCAACCATCTGTCTTCCCTGGAAATCAGGGGATATGTGGCGAATGATCAAGGAGAGCCTCTGGCAGATGTCTTTATCATCGGTGCTGATGGATTGGCGTTGACTGACCGGACGGGAGCATACCGTCTGGCTGGCCCGGTTGCAGATTCTCTGATACTGTTCCATAAAATCGGCTATCGCGATCGTACCTTTTCTGTTGCTGACCTGCCTGATACTGTCTGGTTAACGATTGATCCCCTTATTCTGCCCGGAGTAATCGTGAGGGATAACTCCACGAGTAATGATCTTTTTGTTAAAAAGTTGACGATGAAGAATTTTACCGGGCACAGACAGGATCTGATCAGGTTGCTCAGAGCTAATTCCGTACTGCAGCTTACCGGATCGGCTCTGCCCGGAGAGGAGCAGAAGATACTGCTGCCGGGATTGTCTGCCGATTATACCATGGTCATGCTGGATGGCATCCCTCTCGGGCGTCCGGGAGAAGGGTTCGATATCAGCCTGATCCCGGCTGATTTGATTGATCAGGTAGAAATGATTCCGGGAAGCGAGAGATCAGGTGGGGGTGGGATGGTGATCAATCTCCTTACCAGGAAAAACCGCCATAATCTGGGGGCAACTCTCAGCTTAACCGCAGGTTCTTATAGTCTTTTCCAGCAGAATCTGTCTCTGGCGGGTAAGCGGAACAATTGGAGCTTTGACCTTTATCTGAATAATCTTTCAGCCAGCAACAATTTCCTGTATAAACTGCCATGGAATAATCCCGATTCCCTGCGGCAGAGGATCAACAATGATAAAAGGGGGCAGGATGCCGGTGCGGGTTTCTGCTGGCGCAATTCCGGCTGGTATCTTTCTTACCGGTTCCTGTATCAGGATGTCTTCAGGAAACTGCCTGGCCCGGTGAATAATCCGGAATTATTCTGGAACAGCCGCTTGACCGCGATCAACCGCCGACATCATCTGCTGCTGGAAAAATTAACTCCGGCCGGTCTGGGACAGCTCAGAATATTCCGGACAGAGGACCGGGCGATCTACGATAATACCAGGATTTCTGAACCCTGGAGCAACTTCAGTTATTATTATATTCGCAACAGGACTGATTTTGAGAGTTACGGATTGCTGCTTTCGATGAAGGGCAGGCTGGCCGGTTGGGATTACCGTCTGGAAGGAGATTTCCAGAAGCAGAGCTTCAGTTATCTGGAATATACAGCTCCGGAAAATAACATCGAAACCGCCAGGCGCTGGCTGGGAGCAGTAAATCCCGGTGTATCCCGGCAATGGAAGGTTGCAGCCTGGCTCGCCCTGCTCGACCTGTCCTGTCGGCAGGAATGGCTGTCGGAACAGAAAAGTTTAAGCGCCTGGAGGCTGGCTCCCGGCCTGGAGATCGGAGAAAGCTGGAAGCTGCGACTGGGAGTCGCCCTGCATAGAAGTAATACACTGCCCTCTTTCTATGAGCTGTACTGGCAAGGGGATACCCAGGCAATGGGTAATCCGGATTTGCAACCGGAAGAACTGCTCACCTGGCAGACACAGCTGGAATTCGACTTCAGGAAACAAACACTGAAATTGAGTTACCGACACGATGATATCGATCACAAGATCATCTGGATCAATGATTTCAACTACGCCTGGAAACCGGTTAACATCGGCGCCGCCAGTATCAAAACCTGGCGGATAGAAGCATCCCTGCAGCCGATTCACTTCTTCTGGATGACATCCACACTGGCCCTGGTGCAAAGCCGCGACCTTACCCGTACTTCGTCCGAAGAACCGTCAGCCTATTATGGCAAAGACCTGATCTATACACCCGATAGCCATCTGGACTTAAACTGGTATCTGCAGGCAGGCAGTCTGCTGCTGCTTGTCAACTATGAGAGAACCGGTAAACAATGGACGACCAGGGATCAATTGACAGCTGAGAAGCAACTTCCGTCTTTTGACCTCTGGAACAGCAGCATATCATATTCAGTAAAATGGGCAACCCTGGAACTGAAGTTCTCAGCAGATTTCAATAATATTTTCAACCACTTCTATGAGATCTATGCCTATTCTCCTCAGCCTGGTTTCAACTGGAAGGCAGGATTGGAGCTGATCCATAACTGGTAAGGAGCCGTCATGAAATTGATTTTGTTATTACTTCTACAAATACCGTTGCTGCTGGCTGCCGTTGATATTTATGTGGTAAACTCGGGCAGCGGCACACTCTCTCACATTGATACCGAAACAGGAATTACCGATAATGCTTTTGCCGGCCTTGGTTCCATGGCTAATCGGATGGCTCTGACCCAGGAGAAAATCTATGTGGTCAATTCCGGTGATAATACGGTCCAAATTATCGACAGAGTATCAGGCAACACACTCAATTATGTCTATCTGGAATCTTCAGCTAATCCTTATGACATAGTCATTTCAGGGGATCATGCGTATGTTTCCGGTACCCTGCGCAATAAGGTTTACAAGCTGGATCTGGCCGGAGAAGTAATAATCAGCCAGGCGCTGGTGGGTGGCAATCCGCAGGGATTGGCAGTTTCCGGAGGGAAGCTGTATGTTGGAAATACTGACTATGCTTCGGGATACCAGAACTGCTCGGTTTCTGTGCTGGCACTGGATTCATTCGAACTGCTCACCACGATCCCGGTGGAAGATAATCCTCAATTCCTTCTGGCTGCTGGCGATCATGTCCATGTGAGTTGTACCGGTGACTGGTCGGGACCACTGGGTAAGGTCTGCATTATAGATACACTCACTGATGAGGTAGTGGAAGTCCTTGATATCGGTGGTTATCCCGGGGGATTGGCGCTGGCGGGGAATCAAACTATCTATCTGGGTGATTCGATGAATTCAGGGATTTATGCTTATGATGCCTTTACCTGGGAGATCTTTCACGATGCCTCCAATCCTTTTCTGCCCGGAGGTTCGGCAGTTGCCGGGAGCGCGGATCATCTGGCTGTGCTGGGTGGCAATTGGGGGGAAAATTTCTCACTCTACCTCTATGATTCTCAACTGATACAGCTGGCCACCTATACTGCAGGTTTGTATGGAACTGACGTTAAACTCTACACCTCTGACAATAGTTCCGGCTCGGGGCAGATGGAATTGTCTCAGACGATCGTGTGCCGTAATTTTCCCAATCCTTTCTTCCCGGCCTCCCGGAGAGGATCAGATTATACCCGGATATCCTTCAGCTGGCAAAACGATACCTGTCCTCAACCCGATGTGCCAGCCAGTATCTCCATCTATAATATAAAAGGCCAACTTATCAGAAAACTCGCCGCAACAACCCGGGGAAACACTGGAGAAACACTCTGGGATGGACGTAATGAGCTGGGGAAAACTGTTGAACCGGGAGTGTATATCTATCAGTTAAGCCTGGGGGGTTATAGTATTTTCAAAAAACTGACCTGCCTGGAATAGTAAATATGCTGAAATTCCCATCAAACTGAATTAACGCGCAAGATGATTCTGCTCTTGCTTCGGCCTTTCTGATCTTCTGCCGCCAGCAGATTGAAGAACAGCCTGAAAAATGGGTATATCCGGATGTTCCTGATTAGGTCATTGCTCTGATCAGCACTTACCAGTATTTTGTCTGCCATATTTCCATTTCACTTTCAGTATCCTTTCTGGCTCATTTTTTTTAAGGTTGAGGAATCCGCTGTTAGTGCAATCCAACCGATGAATAGTGATCCCGCGGCCCCTGGTTGTATAGCCGATTATTTCATCTCCCGGCAGCGGCTGGCAGCATTTGGCATAACGGATCATGATATCATCGATATCTTCCAGGACTATACCGTCAGCCAGCTGCCTCTTGGCAGCTAATTCCTCTTCTTCTATGATAAGCCTGGGTTCCGGAATTACCTGCTGCTCTTCTTCCGGCAGCAAGACTTTCTTGAGATCTTCTGTACTGATCTCGCAGCTACCCAGACGGGCAAAAAATGTGAAAATATCATTGGTTTTAAAGGCTCTGGCTATTTCCTGAATCTCTTCTTCCTTCCTGATCCGGTAATGCCAGCGCCGGATCCTGCTGTAGAACTGCTTGCGGCCGAGCTCGACCATTTCTTGCAGTTCCAGCCTCCTAAACCATGTCCTCACCTTTTGCCTGGCATTGATGGAGACCAGATAGTTCAGCCAGTCTTTACTGGGGCGAGCCTGAGGTGAAGTGATGATTCGAACTGCATCCCCCGCTTGCAGTTCTGTTCGCACCGGAACATGTTTGCCATTGACCAGCGCACCGATGCAGTGGAACCCGATATCGGTATGAACTTTAAACGCCAGATCCAGAGCTGTGGCATGTTTCCGTAATTTGATATAATCACCCGCCGGAGTACTGACCACGATTATATCAGGATACAAATTCATTTTCAGAGATGCCATGAAATCTGCCGGATTATCCTTATCCTGTCTCTGCAGGAAATTGCGGATCCAGTTCAACTGACGCTGCATATTATCATCGAAATTCAGCAGAGGCCTGCCTGTTCTGTCTTTGCGCACTTTCTCGGGATTTTCCTTGTAACGCCAGTGAGATGCTATGCCTTCTTCGGCAACCAGATGCATCTGCCTGGTCCGGATCTGAATCTCTATCCTCTTCTCTTCCGCATCGGTAACTACCAGATGCAGGGACTGGTAATTATTGGGTTTGGGCTGTGCTATATAATCCTTGAAACTGCCCGGCAGTGGAATCGTTTCATTCTGGATTATACCCAGAACTTTATAGCAATCGGCCACAGAATCCACAATTATTCGTATCCCGATCAGATCCAGGATCTCTTCGAATTTTAAGTGTTTGACCTGGTGCTTCCGGAAAATGCTGTAAAGATGCTTAGTCCGACCGTTTACCTCAGAGCGGAGCCCGTTCCTGTCCAATAGTTCTTTGATCTCGGAAACTGCAACATTAACCAGCCGGTCCCGTTCTTCCTTTCTTGCTGCAACCAGATTGGCCAGATTTCTGTATTCGGCAGGATGCAGATATTTAAAACTCAGGTCCTCCAGCTCCCACTGAATTGCTGCCATCCCGAAACGGTTGGCCAGAGGGGCATAAATATCCAGGGTCTCCCGGGCAATCCTGCAGGCATTCACCCGATCCAGAAAATGCAGGGTACGCATATTGTGCAGCCTGTCCGCCAGTTTGATCAGAATGACTCTGATATCCCTGGTTATGGATATCAGCAGTTTGCGGAAGTTATCGGCCTGCAGTTCCTGGCGTTTTTCCCGGGAATGATAGGCATAGCCTTCGATCTTGGTTACACCTTCCACCAGCTCTCTTACTTCTTTTCCGAACAGAGATTCCATCTGGTGAGGAGAAATAGTGGTATCTTCCAGAACATCGTGCAGCAATCCGGCTACAACGGTAGCAGTATCCATTTTTAACCCGGCCAGCAGATAAGACACCTGCACCGGATGTTCAATGAACATTTCGCCGGATTGCCGTTTCTGATCCTGATGGGCAGCAGCTGCGAATTCCAGAGCTTTACTCACCAGTTCAGTGTTCAGATCACAATTTACTTTCCTGATCTGCTCGATCAGATTCTCTGCCTTAATAGCTTCGGCATTCATTTTATCTCCACTGATTTATAAGGAGATCAGGCTTGATCAGCCAGTCAAGCAAAAAGCTCTGGATTCTGTCCGCAAATTGAGAATCCCGGTAAAAAATGCTTGCTTAAAATATGGCGGTCGGGAAGTTATGAACAAAAATAATTCAGGAGGCTAAGATGAAAAGAATTCACAATTTCAGTGCCGGCCCCGCTGTTTTACCGGAGGAAGTTCTGCTGGAAGTTCAGGCCGATCTGCTTGATTACAAAGGGCATGGCCTTTCCGTGATGGAAATGAGCCATCGTTCAGCTGTGTATCAGGGTATCATCGATGAGACGGTTGCTTCCATAAAAAGGGTGATGGAC
>JAFGEH010000162.1 GCA_016931665.1 Candidatus Cloacimonadota bacterium
ATCAGGTCCTTCGCATACCCGGGTTGAGATATCCAGTCCCAGTATTCCGCCTGGTTGCAGGTGATCTCTGATCCTGTCTAAACATAATAATTGATCTTCCATAGTTAATAGAAGTTGGAATGAGGCATAGCTGATGAAAATAAACCTGAACCTGGCACCCAGGTGAAATTTCCTCATGTCTGCCCGGACTATTTTCAGTTTATGGGAAGGCTTGATTTTCTGATTGAGTCTGTGGAGCATATTCCTGGAAGAATCAAGGGCAGTTATGTTATATCCCTGGTCTGCCAGAGGCAGGGTTATACGCCCGGCCCCACAGGCAAGTTCCAGGATGGGATCTCCATATTCATCAGCTAATTTCAGCCATTCATTAACATCCTGAGCCTGTTCCGTGCAGAGAAGATCGAATTCCCACTCATAGTATCTGGCAAAATCATCCCAGGACATTTAACGATCCTTTCTCAGTAGGAAATAATTAATTTACAGAAACTTATTGATACGTTCTTCCACCAGTTGCCTGATCTCCGCCAGCCTTGCTTCGGTTTCAGCTTCAAAGCGCAGCACGAGTACGGGCGTAGTATTGGATGCCCGGCAGAGCGCCCAGCCATCCTTGAATGTCATCCGCATGCCGTCGATATCGTTGACATCATATCCTTCGGCCAGGAAAGAATTCCTTACCTGTTCCACCACTTTGAATTTTGCATCATCTGTGCTGGGGATATGCAGTTCGGGTGTATTGAACATACGGGGCTGATCTGCCAGGAATTCACTGACCGGCATATCTGTTTTACTCATGATTTCAAGGAATCTGCAAGCTCCGTAGATAGCATCATCGAATCCCAAGTATCTGTCATTGAAGAAGATATGTCCACTCATTTCACCACTTAGTTTAATATCCAGCTCCTGCATCCTGGTTTTAATATTGGCATGCCCGGTTTTGTACATGATCGGTTCGCCGCCGAATTTTTTTATATCATCGAACAGGTTCTTGGAGCATTTGACATCGGCAATGATCTTTTCTCCAGGATTCTGCTTCAGAAAATCCCTGACAAAGATATTCAGAACCTGGTCTCCGAAAAGCATTTTACCCTTTTCATCAACTACACCCATACGGTCGGCATCGCCATCCAGGCCAATTCCCACCTCAGCTCCGGTTTCTCTGACCCTGGAGATAAGCTGCTGAAGGTTCTTTTCTACAGTCGGATCTGGATGGTGATTGGGAAAGCGGCCGTCAGGTTCACAGAACAGGCATTCCACCTGGCAGCCAAGTCGTTCAAGTATCGGCAACAGATAGGGACCGCCGGCACCGTTACCGGCATCAATGATCAATTTTACAGGCCGTTCCAGCCTGATATTCTGTAACAAATATTCAATGTAGATCTCTCCGATATTTTCGAAAATGGATAATTTACCGGATCCTTTGCGGAAATTCCCTTCGAGGATGAGCTTAAGGATTTCCTGAATTTCATCTCCATAAACACTCTGTAACCCTCGATTGAGTTTGATACCGTTATATTCCGAGGGATTATGGCTGGCCGTGATCATGACTCCGGCATCGGTTTTCAAATGCCAGATGGCGAAGTAAAGTACTGGTGTGGCGACAAAGCCGACATCCGTAACATCGATGCCGGCATCCCTTAGACCTTCGCTGAACTTACGCTTGAATTGCGGGGTACTGAGCCGGGCATCACCGCCTATGACAGCTGTCTTCAGGTTCAGATTCCGTAAATGGGTGCCGAATCCCCAACCTATTTCATAAACACTGTCAGCCGTCAGATCACTATCCACCAGACCCCGGATATCATATTGCCTGAAAATTTGAGGATTGACCATGTAAAACTCCTGCTTCTTTATTTCATTTTTTTTAAAATTGGAATCAATTTCTGAATTGCCCGGCCACGATGACTGATCTTATTCTTGTCTTCTTCTGTCATCTGGGCCAGTGTTTTTCCCGTTTCATCAACCCGGAAAACAGCATCATAGCCAAACCCAAATTCTCCCATTTCGACTTCAGTAATCTGGCCATTTACTTCGCCTTCCGCCAGGCCAATGATCCTGTCGGGAGAAGCCAGAACGGCTACGGTCCGGAAAAATGCCCGGCGATTGGAATTTCCCTCCAGTACTTTGAGTAATTTCAGGCGATTATCCTGGTAAGTGCAATTTTCTCCGGCAAATCGCGCTGAATATACTCCCGGAGCACCCTGCAGGGCATCTACAAACAAACCTGTGTCATCGGCGAGAGTGATGATACCAGTGTGGACAGAGCATTCCCAGGCTTTCTTGGCTGCATTATCAGCCAGAGTTTCCCTGTCTTCTATCACTTCCGGCAGATCATTAAAATCGAATGCAGTGAAGATTTGCAGATCAAGGTCTGCCAGGAGAGCTAAAATTTCAGAAATTTTATCACGGTTACGGGTAGCCAGCAGTAATTTCATGCGCCTTGTTTTCTATGGCCGGATAACCAGTTTTGTATCCTCTTCAGGAATGTTTTGTCCAGAAACCTTTCTGCAGTGATAGTGATCTTCTGTAAAAGCTCCAGTACATCATCTTCCCCGCTCCAGTTATCCAGCAGAATCTGCTTATCAAGTTCATTCAGGATCAGATTCAAGCCAAAAACCACCAGGACAAGGTCGTCGATGTATCCCAGGAAGGGGATGAAATCGGGGACAATATCTATGGGTAATATAACATAAGCGGTTATTCCGCCGACAAATAATTTCTGGGAAGCATTCACTCTAGTATCAAGTGCGAGCCGGCAGAGCATGATAAAGAAATCCGGCAGGCTAAGCAGATAACCGGCAAAGCGGCTACCGGTTTCTCCTGTGTAATTCTTCACAAATTTATGAATCCTTCTCCTCAGAATTTCATAAAAACGGAATCTTCTTTCAGGATTATTAATAACCTCAAGTTCATTATTTTTAACCTCTTCAGCTACAAACAGCCCTGAGTCATTCTTCTTGTCAGTATTATTCTTCTTCATCAAACCTCCTCTATAGACAAATTCACTTTACTCCAACCCTTTGAGTATATTTTTTGTTTTACTCAATTTCATTTCTACTTCTTCATATTTTGCTCTCTCTTTTTGAATAATATGATCTGGGGCATTAGTTAAAAACTTTTCATTATGTAATTTGGAGCTTATTATTTGAAGTTCTTTATCATATTGTTCAACTTGTTTTTCCAGTTTCTGCCGTTCCTTTTCCAGATCGATCAAACCGCTGAGGGGAAGGAATATTTCAATATCCTGAACGACTGCGGCGATGGACATGACCGGTTGCGCCAGTTGTACATCGACAATTAATTCGCTGATTTTTGCCAGTTTTCTGAAATAGCTTTCATATTTATGAAAGAGATCAATCTGCTTTCTGACATTAACATTCAAATGGCAGCTGATTTCCATTCCCGGAGGCAGGTTAACCTGTTTGCGCAGGTTGCGGATGGCAGAAATAGCTTCCTGGATCAGTGTCATATCACTGTTAATGTGCCGATCTATCATTTTCTCTTCAGCGACCGGGAATTCTGCTATGATCAAAGCTTCTTCCGGCATGGGGAAATGTATCCTGATATTCTGCCATATCTCTTCCGTCAGGAAGGGCATGATCGGGTGCAGCAGACGCATAGCGTTCTGCAGAACATCGAGCAGTATATATTTGGTGGTTAACTGGCTCGTTTGATCAGCCTGGTCGTAAATCCTGTCCTTGCTCAATTCAAGATACCAGCTGCAGAAATCCTTCCAGATGAAATCCATCAGCAGATTAGCGGCGTCATTGAAACGCAGATTTTCATAATTTTTCCTGACGGCTTTGATAACCTGTTGCAGACGGCTGTAGATCCAGTGATCCGCCAGTTCCAGTTTCAATTCATGCTTCTGAGGAAGACCCGGGATTTTATCGGCATTCATCATGATATAGCGATAGGCATTCCAGATCTTATTAGCGAAATTCCGGCCGGTTTCCAGTATAGCATCGGAATAATAGCTGTTCTCACCCTTGGGTGTGCTGAAGATCATGCTGAAGCGAAGTGCGTCTGCCCCGACATTATGGATGATATCGATGGGGTCAGGGGAATTTCCCAGAGATTTACTCATAATCCGGCCGGTTTCATCCAGAACCATACCGTGCAGAAGTACAGTGTCGAAGGGGATTCTGCCCATAAATTCCAGGGTAGCCATGATCATTCTGGCTACCCAGAGATAAATGATGCCGGGTGCGGTAACCAGGACATTGGTCGGGAGGAAATAGTTCAGTTCTTCAGTATTATCCGGCCATCCGAACACAGAGAACGGCCAGAGCCAGCTGGAGAACCAGGTGTCCAGCACGTCTTCATCCTGGTAAAAATCGGTTGAACCGCAATTCTGGCAGATATCCGGGCTTTCTTTGGCTACCACCATTGTCCGGCAGTTCCGGCAATAATAGACGGGGATCCGGTGTCCCCACCAGATCTGGCGCGAGATGCACCAGTCCCGGATATTCTCCATCCAGTGAAGATAGACTTTAAGCCAGCGTTTGGGGCTGAATTTGATCTGATTGTTGTTAACTACTTCGATTGCCTTACGGGCCAGGGGTTCCATTTTTACGAACCACTGCTCGGAAAGATAGGGTTCGACCACGGTATTGCACCTGTAACAATGACCGATGGCATGCACGTGTTTCTCTATTTCTTCCAGCAGATCTTTCTCTTTCAGCAGGGCTACAATCTTCTCACGGCATTCAAAACGGTTCAGTCCGCTAAACTCCGGGCCGGCATTTTCATTCATAACGCCATTCTCATCGATAACCACTACCTGGGGCAGGTGATGATTTAGACCGATTTCAAAATCATTAGGGTCATGAGCTGGAGTGATTTTTACGCAGCCACTGCCGAATTTCTTATCAACGTATTCATCAGCAATTATTGGAATTTCCCTTTCCTGAAAGGGCAGGATCAGTGTTTTACCGATCAGGTGGCTGTAACGTTCATCGGAAGGATGAACGGCAACAGCCGTATCTCCCAGCATGGTCTCCGGTCTGGTTGTTGCCACA
>JAFGEH010000163.1 GCA_016931665.1 Candidatus Cloacimonadota bacterium
AAAATATAATGGAAAAATAAGGGGAAATAAGGATATTTTTTTACTTAGAAAAAATCTTCTGCTATTTATCTTCTTCCAGTAACTGACGCCATTTATTGCTCTTGGAAGAGTCATTCAGAGGACCTAAACTCACTGCTACGGTTACACTGCTTTTTCTGGCGATTAGATCATCTGCCATAGGTTCGGAGTAAATGATTTTATCCACCTCAACCATGTCTGAATAACGATGTTTTACCTCACCCAGCTGCAGCCCTGCATTTTCCAGTTTCAGCCTGGCTTCAGTCAGAGTTAAATTATAAAGGAATGGAATACGGACCATTTCCGGGCCTTCACTCACAACCACTTTAATAGTCCTGAATTTCTTGGTATAGATATCCGGATGTGGTTCCTGAGAAATTATCGTACCTTTTTCGTAGCTTTCGTGGTGGATATTGCCGGTTTGTTCGAGATAAAGGGATAAACCTTCACATTTTTTAGTGGCAACGTTATAATCCATCCCGATCATATTGGGCACCATAACTTCATTACGGTGTCCCACAGCAATCCTGATTATTATATTAACAAGCACGAATCCGGCCAGGAAAATGGCTATAATAATAGCTGCTGAGACGATAAAAGCTTTAATCTTGATCATCTTTAGCTCCTATTTAATACGCTGCAGTCTGGCAGCAAAAGCACCATCTGTCTGGTGGCGAAAAGGAAGGGTGAGAAGGTAGTTACCAGATGTGTATTCAGAGGAAATATAGCGCCCGGCAGGTTCCAGGCGGAAGTTTTTATTCCGGTTAAGAAAATTCTGTACCTGTTCTTCATTTTCATCCCTATTCAATGTGCAGGTACTATATAATAAGATACCTCCCGGTTTCACAAACTGAGCACCCTGTTTCAAAGCCTGATCCTGTAATTTGAGTAGTTTGGGCATATCCTGGTGGGATTGCCATCTCAATTCCGCCTTTTTCTGAAATACTCCCCAACCGCTGCAGGGAACATCAAGAATAACCTTGTCATAGGCCGGGGCCACAGGACCGTAATTGAAGGCATCTTCAGTTATTATATTGATATTGGTCAATTGCAGGCGACTGGCGGCCTGTTTGACTTTTTTTGTTTTCCCGGGAAATTTATCAACAGCGATAATTTCACCCGTATTGCGCATCATTTCAGCGCAATAAGTAGCTTTCCCGCCCGGTCCGGCAAACAGGTCGAGGACTGTTTCATTCTCCGCAGGTTTCAGCAGCTCTGTCACCAGGGCGGCTGAAGCATCCTGAACGGAAAAATACCCTTCGGAAAAGGCAACATCAGACAGTACTTGCCGCGCCTGATCAGTAACCAGAATATTTTCGGAAATCGGGCTGTGATCTAGTTTTATACCTCGGCGGGAGAAATACTGGATCAGGCGTTCGCAGTCGGTGGCAAACCGGTTAATCCGGAGATTGAGCAGTGGAACCTGATTGAAATACTGGCAGATTTTTTCAGTATCGTAATATCCCCAATATTCCATCCAGATATCAATAAGTTCAGAGGGAAATGAATAGACACTGGCCAGTTTTTCAACGGGATCGGCAGGATAGGTTACGCTTTTTTGTCTGAGATAGGTTCGAAGCACAGCATTGATAAAGCCCCCGACCTTCTCGCCATAGAGTTTATTGGCCATTCCTACACTTTCATTCACCACTGCATAATCCGGGATGGCATCACAATAGATTAGCTGATACAACGCCAGATAAAGCAGTATCTTAATTTTTTGCGGTGTTTCCTCATATTTCTGTCCGGAAGCATAGGAGCCAGCAATGAAATCCAGGTTCTTTTTCATCTTAATGACCCCTTTCACCAGGTTGTACAGGAGGTCATGATCCTGGTTACTCAGCTCCCGGTATTTCTTTTCTTCATCCAGCAGCTTATTGGAATAGAGATTCTTGATGAAAACCTTGAGCAGCAGCCGGTAAGCTTCCAGACGGGCATCGATCATTGGCTTCTCTGACGGTAGAGTGTCTGAATCACTGCTTTAACCACTTCTTCGGCATTGCTGAAAGTTCTGTCCCGGAGCAGCTGGTGTAATACGGATTTGAAATCTGCTGTCTTATAACCCAGAGTCAACAAAGCGCTTTCTGCTTCGACAATAATAGAGGATGAACCGGTTCTGGCAGTGCTGTAGGCTTCCTGGGGAGACAATCCGGTAACCTTGTCCTGAAGCTCGATAATCAGGCGTTCGGCGGATTTCTTGCCAATACCGGGTATGGTAGCTATCAGGCCGGCATTACCCTGCTGAATAGCTGATATCAGGTCATCTGCCGCCAGTCCGGACAGTATCGCCAGAGCGATCTTGGGACCTATCTTGGATATGGATATCAGCAATCGGAAGAGGTTTTTTTCCAGTTCTGTATAGAACCCGAATAGTCGTGCACCATCATTGGGATTAAATGAATAGTGAATATATAGTTTCACTTTGACGCCGGTCTCCGGGAGATGGTCGTGCGTACTCAGGGGAATTGCCATTTCGTAGCCAACTCCCTGGCAATCTAAAACAACATTTACCGGATTTTTCCGGGTCAGTATGCCTTCCAGATAAGCAAACATATACTATCCTAAAATTAGTTTATGGAACTTGCACATAGCCACAGCCAGAGCATCAGCGGAATCGGGAGTAACTGTCTGGTTTTTCAGGTTCAGAATGCGCTGCACCATGAATTGAACCTGTTCTTTGGCTGCATTTCCATTACCTACAACTGCTTTTTTTATCTCACGGGGAGAGTATTCATCAACCGGTAGTCCCGCTTCAGCCAGAGCCAGCATAATAACACCTCGTGCATGGCCCAGAGTGAAGGCGGATTTAACATTCTTACCATAAAATATGGTTTCCACAGCTGCCGCGGTCGGTTTAAATTCAGAGATTATTCTTTTTATGTTGTGATAAATAAAAACCAGTTTCCCGGACAGGTCACCAATATTTTCCGCGTTAATATCTCCACAGGCAGCGGCTACAATCTTTTTTTTATCGATCTCAATTACGCCGTAGCCACAATGGTATGTTCCGGGATCAATTCCAAGAATGATCAATTTTCGGACAACCTTTCCATTACCTCATCGGAAATTTCGAAATTGGCATATACTTTTTGAATATCATCCAGATCTTCCAAAGCATCGATCAACCGGAACAGCTTTTCCGCCACATCATCAGCATTGACCATATTTTTAGGAATTCTGGTTAATTCAGCTTTTTCAATCTGGTAGCCAGCATCTTCCAGAGCCTTGATAACCGTATGCAGCCCGTTATAAGGAGTAACGACCTGGAATACATCTTCATCAGTCATCAGGTCATCAGCTCCGGCATCAAGGGCTGCCATTAGAAGTTCATCTTCATCCACACCTTCACTTGGAATCTCAATTAAACCTTTCTGTTCAAACATCCAGGCAACTGCACCGGAATCAGCCAGACTACCGCCATGTTTGGAGAAGGCATGTCTGATATCTGATACAGTTCTCAACTTATTATCAGTGAGTGCTTCAATATAGATTGCCACCCCATTCTGGCCATAACCTTCATAGGTATATTGTTCGTAATTAACCCCTTCTATCTCGCCGGTTCCTCTTTTTATGGCCTTATCAATATTGGAGGCAGGCATATTGGCGCTTTTGGCATTCTGAACGGCCAATCTTAAGCGGGAATTACTTTCAACATCACCTCCACCTTCACGGGCAGCAACGATTATTTCCTT
>JAFGEH010000164.1 GCA_016931665.1 Candidatus Cloacimonadota bacterium
ACCAGGAACAACGACTGGTCGCCAAGCATTTCTTTAGGGACATGCATCTGCTCAAAGGTGTTGTTATCCATGAAAATATAAAAATCACCATCAAAATACAGATAGGTCTTTTTATGCTTTTCAACCCGGACTTCTTCCAGTTTTTCGCTGGTGCGGAAAGTGTTTTCCAAAACCCTGCCAGTTCTAACGTTTTTCAGTTTAGTGCGGACAAAAGCGCCGCCTTTGCCGGGCTTAACATGCAGAAATTCAATTATTTCGTAAAGATCATCCTTGAATCTGATAATCATTCCATTTCTTATATCAGATGTTGTGGCCATCTTATCTCCTTCTTTCGGAAAGGGAAAGTCTTCAATTAATCAGTATATAATCCCAATCCGGGGAACTAAAATTTTACTGGGCTTGATTATGGCAAGTAAAAAAACGTAAGTTGTCCAGTTTTATCAGGTTGAGGTTTGCATATCCGGGAATAAATTTTAAAATTCCTTGGATAATATATCCTCGGCTATTTTTTGGAATAAATGATTATGTATGAAGAAATTTCTCAAGATCAATACCACGTTTTTTAATTCTATGCTTGAAATAAGGAATAAAGCCAGAGAGAACCAGTAAACAGGCGAAGGCGACCATAGACCAGCTGACGAAGAGACGTTCATGCAGAAACCTGTTAAGTAATGCTTCCAGGCAAAGCAGAAAAACACCAAGGCTTATGAAAAAAACAAAAACAATATTAAGAGCACGTAATTTGAATTTTCTTATTAATAGGACTGAAGATTCCAGATTGATGACAGTGAATATCAGAAAGGGAAAAACGAATTTTCCGAACCATGGTTTTCCCGGGATCAAGAGATTCAGAGCCCATAAAAACAACATCAATAAAATTATTTCGCATAATAAGGAGATATATATACTCTTCCGGATCTTCACTCCCAAAGTAACAGCCAGCCAGATATAACCTATGGCAACTAGCGGGATTCTGGACCAGCCAATTGACCAACCGTAGGCAAAATCAACGGCAAAAACCACCAGGAAACCACTGATCATCAGGAAAGTAAATAAATCCCAAATCCACTTTCCCATATTATTTCTTACCGGCTTAACAGGAAGATAATCATGATCTTTTTCATTTTCTGTGTTATTTGATGAACCATCCAACGCTGATCCGCATAAAGGACAAATTGAAGTTCCTTCTTTGAGTTCTACTCCGCAATTGGTACATATAGGCATTATTGCTCCTCTTCTACCAAGACAGGAATGCCATCCTCCACCAGTTTGGTAAAAAAACACCTTTCAAAATCCCGGTTTCTGATAGTGCTGCCGATATTTATATGAATGTTTTCATTGTAACTTATTACGCAACAGCTTTTCTTCATGATCTGATTGGGAAGGAAAAGAACATTGAAAGAATCGATCTCCGCCGCCATCTGTTCCGGCAGAATGATCAGGCCCAGATTGGAAAGTACGCCTGAGTAGATCTTCTCTCCCAGGCGTAAATATAACCGGGATAGATATAGATTTTTCATAAACAGCGGAATAATCCGAATAAAGGGATTTAATTCTGCTGCAACGTTTCTTGATATATGACGGGACAGTTCTTTATCATCCACCTGGATCTTCATACTATGATGTACCTTTTTGAGAATATCAGAGAATCCGTAATTACCCAGAATCAGATCAATTTCCGGTGAAACGTAGAGGGAAAAATTTCTCATCGTTCTGGCAGGATAGAACTTTCTCATATCCACGGGAATTTCCAGTCTGATCAGCGAACTATCCGGCTTCATGCCATTTCTGACATAATTTTGGTAAATTACCGTGAGACTATGAATATACACTGAGGCCAGATAATCGGTAATAGAAACACCTTTATTCCGGCACAAAATCAGGATCTTTTCAACGTCTGCCTTTCCTGTAATAATTCTGAAATCATTTTCCGGAGACTGATTTTCTTTCAAGTGAAATGCTCTGGCCAGATTAGGGGGTTTAGGTATTCCTGATTTAAAGAAGAATCTGTGTGCATCGAGAAATTCATCAGGATCGGGCCTTTGATCGGGAGTAAGAATATTATCATGTTTATCAATTTTAATGCCATTTAAACGCAAATATTCAGCAGTAAGGCTGGCCAGAAAACGTATACCTCCGTTTCCATCTGTAAGAATATGAGAGATATCAACGGCGATTATCTTACCCCTTACACTCACGCTGATCAGATGAGAGGTTCTGCTTCTGATCAGAAGATCAGACTTTCCAATATGCCTCAGTAGCTTGATATCTGGAATATCCTGATGCTTCTGCAGATAGTACCAGAACAGCCCCTGATGCAGAAATACCTGAAAATATGGGAAGCGGGGCATTATTCTGGCCAATGCTTCCTGAAGTTTCCATAATTTAACCGGTTCTTTGAGGGTTACGGTAATCCGGAAAAAAGCTGGAGAGCGTTTAGCGGAAGTTGCAGGATATATTTTAGCTGCATTATCCAGGGTCAACCAGTCTTTCCGGGTCTGATTGTTTTCCATTATTGTATCCTTGAATATCTTCAGAAATAAATCATAATATCCATTAACGGATCATTATTTAAGACAAAATAATATAAAAAAGTAGCAAACCATCCATGAAATATACCTATGGTCCAGATATTGCCGAAGCGAAGAAACGAACTGACAGTAATAATACCCAGAAAGAATGAAGCTACCACCAGGGGTAGTTCGGGGAAATGAATCAGGGCGAAAAAAAACGCAACCGAAATCACTATGGTCGTGCGGGTCATCACTCCCCGGGTAATCCTGTTTAGATTCCCAGCCATTAGTACTGCAATCAGATATTGCTGGATAACTCCCCAGAAAGGATATAATATTAAGACAATAAAAAAATTGGTATTAATAAGCGGGTTACCTCTAATAAGGCCATAGAAGATAAAACTTGTAATCGAAATAATCGTTGCCGGTCCCACTACCGTCAGGCTGCTGAAAAAATTCATCCGAGTGAACCCCCATTGACTGAGCAGGGAAGGTTTCAGAATACCTCTTAAAGTGATAAACAGGATAACGAGAATTAATCCGGTAATGATGAAATAAAACTTACTGTTCAGCAAATCACCAACTACGATTTTGCTGATTCCCATTAATAAAACAGTGGCTATTTCAACCAGATGCCACTTATTTTTTTCCACATACGCGTAAGATAAATTCATCACAAAATCCTTTACCGATATTATGACCGGGGAGATTTTATTATCTGAACTCATTCCCTCAAAATATGTTAGAGGGTTGCTGCTACGTTGTACACAATCCCTGCATACATATGGACGTTTCTTAAACTATTCTCCGGATGATAAAATGTCAAGACAATACAAATAATGAATAATTACAACATCAACTTAAAATTGACAAACGCGGTCATATGTTTTTTTTGACGAATTGTATCAGTGAAAGAGTTATACACATTTTAAATTAGAGGTGAAGATGAAGTATAAATTTAGCCTGTTATTTCTGCTGCTGGCTGCAATATTGACAGCTAATTCGGTTTTTTCCCTGTTAGGAACTCCTTGGCGTTACTATGGTAATGATGTTTACGGAATGGGAATGGGAGAATCCGGAGGAAGCGATCTTTTCAGAATCAATACTAATTATTTCAATCCGTCTCTGGCCACTACTGCCAATAAAGTCATATTTTCCACGGCTACCAGTCTCGGTTTCATCTGGTATAAAGACAAACATAGTACTTATCGGGATGACGGTCTGTATTTTCCTTATTTCACTTTTGCTATTCCTCTGAACCAGCATAAAATAGCCTTCAGTTTCAATTCTTCCACGTCAGGTAATATCGAGAATGAAAGTGAGGGTATCTGGGAGGAGCTGGCCTACAATGAGATCAATCGATTAAGCAGCAGCATTTACAAGGTCGATTTATTGTATGCACTGAAAAACGATATAATCAATGCCGGTATAGCCCTGAATTATTATTTTGGACATCGTACCCGGTATTGGAAAATGGATTTTGAAAGCAGCTCTCTGGTTGACCCGAAATATGAGCTGGAAAAGAACTTCAGCCAGGCCGGATATTCTCTGGGAATAAGTAAAAAGCATAAAAATATTTCCTGGGGGCTGGCTTACAGTTCACCGGTCAATCTTCAGGGCGATATTATCTTCAAATATGTTCATGCACCTTATGCCGACACCCTGGATACAGATACGGATTATATCTATCAGCTGCCAGCGGTTGCCAGCGGAGGCATTGTCTGGCGCTGGCAGGAAAAGTTCAAGACAGCTCTTGATTTTGTTTACGAATTCAGCAGCGGACTTGATAATTTTGATAACGACAGCTACAAGCTTGCAGCCGGTTTCGGCTATGACCCTCTCAGTGGATACGGCCAGTGGTGGCAGCAGATACCATATCGACTGGGGATTTATTATCGTGAATTACCTTTCGAAAGCAATTTAAATCCTGTTACAGAATTTGGTGTAACTGCCGGAATATCTATTCCACTTCGCTCACCGGATCAGAAAATAGATCTGGCCCTGGGCTGGTCGCAAAGAGGCAATATTAACGATAACGATCTTCAGGATCAATCTCTTCTTCTTACACTGGGAGTGACTGGTTTTGATATTTTCAGCAAACGCCAGAAAAAAACCGCTCATCGCGATATACCCATGCCAGATTGATGAACGGCCATGAAATTTCACTGGGAATATTCCGAACCGGAAGGCCTTTCTTTGTTTGATCAGATAAAAAAAAACAGAAATTTAACTTCAGATTTTTTTTCTAAAACTCCCGATGACCTTCCCTCACCAGAATTGCTCAACGATCTGGAGAAGACAGCTGACAGATTGATTCAAGCCCTGCAGAAAAAAGAAAAGATTTTTATCTTCTACTGCAGTATAATGATTCCGGATGAAAAACCATCGATTATCGATGAATGTTATTCAGGAGTAAGATATGATTATAGATCATGATCTCTGCGATATCTGCGGAACCTGTGTTGCTGTTTGTGCCGCTGACGCGATCCGGGTAAGTGAATTTCTGGTAACTATTGATGATGCGTTATGTACTAAATGTGGAGCATGCCTGCGAGTTTGTCCGATCAAAGCTATTCGGGAGGGCAAGGATGTTTAGGGATTTTTATGATGTGATAATAGTCGGTGCAGGACCAGCCGGAAGTGTGGCAGCCAGATTTGCGGCCGAGAATGGGGCATCTGTCTTGTTGCTGGAGAGAGACAGAGAGCCAGGAATCCCCGTAAGATGTGCAGAAGGAGTATCTCATAACGGCATCATTCCTTTTATCGAGATCGATTCCCGCTGGATAGCATCAACCATAAATGTAGCCCGGCTGCAGTCACCGGACGGCAATGTGGCGGTTATGTATAATAATGGTGTAGGTTATGTACTGGAAAGAAGGATTTTTGATGCTGCCCTTGCAGAAAAAGCATGTAATTCCGGTGTCCATCTTCTCACTAAAGCGGATGCGACAGGATTGCTTTTCGACCAGGGTAAGATAACGGGAGTCAAGTTTATCCATCAGGGAAAGGAAAATAAGGTAAAGTGCCGAATCGTTATTGGGGCCGACGGGGTTGAATCGAGAGTCGGCAGGTGGGCTGGTTTGAAGACTGCCGTCAGGTTGGAAGACATCGACACCTGTATTCAGTATACCCTTGCCGGCATTGAAGTGCAGGCAGATACCTGCGAATTTTATTTCGGCAATGAAGTAGCGCCCGGAGGGTATATCTGGGTCTTTCCCAAATCCCCTGATAAGGCGAACGTGGGAATTGGGGTTTCCGGGCATAGAACTCAGAACAAAGGGCCTAAAGAATACCTGGATTCGTTTGTGCAGCAAAGGTTTCCCAAGGGACAGGCTGTTTATACGGTTTATGGGGGTGTTCCCACAGCAGCGACCCTCAGGGAAATTGTGGCAGATAATTTAATGCTGGTAGGAGATGCTGCTCGACAGGTCAATCCCATAACTGGCGGGGGAATAGTCCAGGCTATGATTGCTGCTTCCCTGGCCGGAAAAGTGGCGGCAGAGGCTTGCCTGAAAGATCGAACAGATAAGAAGTACCTAAGCAAATACCCCAAGGAATGGGATAAAAAACTGGGTCATAAACAGCAGGTTATGCATAAAATGAAAAACCGTTTCCTGAATATGCCCGATTATAAATTCAATGAAATTGTCAGTTTCTGTAAGAAAATTCCTGAAGATAAATTTACCCTGGGTGAACTTTTCAAAGAAGCTATTAAAGAAGATCCCAAACTGGTTATGGAAATTGCCACATCCTTTGTGGTGACCAAACTAAAACAATAATGAGTGATAAATATCAGCAGGAGGTATGGCGTAAGCTGATTCATATCAGTTCGATTATTCTCCCCGTTTTATTCAGATATGTCTTTATGAATAATCGAAAGCTGATGTTTCTGGTTCTGATACCTCTTTCCCTTCTAATGCTTGTTATAGAAATGATGAGAATGGAATGTAAACCCTGTAACAGGTTGTTCAGAAAATTATTTGGCCCGGTTCTACGTCAACAGGAAGAGGTCAGCTTTACCGGGGCAACTTATCTGCTGATTTCTTCTGTTGTCTGCATAGGGCTTTTTCCAGCTGAAATTGCCTTTGTTTGTCTGGCTTTTCTGGCTGTTGGAGATACTTTTGCTGCTGTCATCGGTGTCTCTTTTGGAAAAAGAAAGCTGGCTGGAGGTAGAAAAAGTGTAGAAGGAAGTTTAGCCTGCTTCGTAGTTACCTTTCTGTTCGCCCTGTTTTGGCTTTATCCGCTGGTGGCATTGACAGGAGCAATTCTGGCTACCCTGGCTGAAATGAGTGGATTACCACTGGATGATAACTTGAAAATACCGATTGTATCTGGGCTTGGAATGTCTCTGATCAACATTTTTGTATAGGAGTAATCATGAAATTATCTTTTGTTATTCCTGTTTTCAACGAAGAACAAAGCCTGAACAGGCTACATAGAGAAATTGCTGAGAATGTGAGAGAAAATGAATATGAAATTATTTTTGTTGATGATGGCAGTGAAGACGGGAGTTTCTACCGGTTAACCGAGCTGGCAGGCAAAGACAAACGTATTAAAGTATTAAAATTCCGGCGGAATTTCGGGAAAGCCGCTGCCCTGCAGGCCGGCTTCGATTATGCCAATGGGGAAATAATCTTTACCCTGGATGCCGATTTGCAGGACAATCCCAGAGAAATACCCAATTTTCTGGACAAACTGGAAGCGGGATATGACCTGGTTACCGGCTGGAAGAGAAAAAGAAAAGACCCTGTCTCTAAAACGCTGCCTTCCCGGTTTTTTAATTTTGTTACCTCCAGTTCATTCGGATTGAAACTACATGATTATAATTGCGGATTCAAAGCTTACCGCCGGGAAGTTGTTAAAGAATTGGATCTCTACGGAGAAATGCACCGCTATATTCCCGCGCTAGCCCATGCCCGGGGTTTTCGAGTTGGTGAAATTCCGGTTGAACACAGGCAACGGGAATTCGGTCACTCCAAGTATGGGGCAGAGAGATATATCCGCGGTTTTCTGGATCTGCTTACGGTTAAACTGGTAACTGGATTCGGCCATAATCCATTGCATCTATTCGGTAAAATTGGAACTACACTTTCCTTGATAGGATTTCTTACCGGTTTGTACCTTACTGTTATGAAATTCCTTTTTGATCAGCCCCTGGCAAACAGGCCCCTGCTTTTTCTGGCCGTATTGCTGATTATGGTTGGTCTGCAGTTCTTCTCTATAGGGTTGCTGGGTGAATTAATCGTCAGCAGAACAAGGGACAGGATGAGCAAACGTGCCATATCCATTTCTCATAAAATCAATATTTAGGAAATTCTGCCATGAGCGATAAAATTACTGAACTGATGCGTAAAGAAGGTATGTCAGAAGCCGTAATAAAAAGCTTTTTCTTTTATTACAGCCTGCTTAGACAAGGCTCATCCGGTTATTATTCCGAGAAGGATATTTCACCACCTTTGGATTCAGATATTCTGAATATCAAATCCTTAACCGGTGGGCAGATTGGTGATTTTTCCCGCCTGGCAGTGATTAAACTCAACGGCGGTTTGGGGACCAGTATGGGCCTGGAAAGGGCAAAATCATTAATACCCGTTAAAAATAATCTGAATTTCCTGGATATTATTGCCCGCCAGATATTGAAATTACGGCAGAAAACAGGCCAGGATATACCACTGATATTGCTTAATAGTTTCAACACCAGTACGGATACTCTGAATCATTTGAGCAGATACAGTGATCTGAAAACTGGCAAACTTCCCCTCGATATTCAGCAGAACAAATATCCGAAGATCTGCCGGGAGGACCTGTCTCCTCTGCAGCTTTCCGAAGGTCAACTAAACTGGAACCCGCCAGGTCATGGCGAGATTTATCAGGTTCTTCAGGATAGCGGATTGTTGGAAAAACTTCTGAATACTGGTTACGAATATGCTTTCCTATCCAATGCGGACAATCTGGGAGCTGTTCCCGACGCCCGGATACTTGCAGAGCTTACCAGCCGGGAAATTCCCTTCCTGATGGAAGTCTGTCTCAGGACGGAGCTGGACAAGAAAGGAGGGCATCTGGCCCGATCAGAGGATGGCCATCTGATCCTGCGTGAAGTAGCTCAGTGTCCGGACATGGAGGTTCCTTTCTTTCAGGATATTACCCGCTACAGGTATTTCAATACCAATAACATATGGGTCAATCTGAAAGCCCTGAAAAGAGAGATTTCCCAAAATGAAGGATTCCTCTCGCTCCCCTTGATAATAAACAGAAAAGAGGTAAGAAATATTCCTGTTTATCAGTTGGAAACCGCCATGGGAGCTGCTATCAGCTTATTTAACGGAGCCAAGGCCCTGGAAGTGGGTCGTGATAGATTTATCCCAGTTAAGAAAACCAATGATCTGCTGACTATCTGGTCGGATGCCTATGAATTGAGTGAAGATTACCTTCTGTTTCTCTGTGATGAACGGACATCTCCACCTGTAATTAATCTTGACGATAAGTATTATCGGACAATTGGGCAACTTGAAGAACACATCAGAATAGTACCTTCACTGAAATATTGTGAATCTCTTCAGGTGTCGGGAGATTTTATTTTTGCCGGGAAAATAACTTTCCGGGGCAGAGTTAAACTTAAAACAGAAAGAAAAAAGGTATTATCGGAATCAGTATTTAATAATGAAGAAATAACTCATTCGTAAATAAGGAAATCTATATCGTTCTCCACCTCTTTGTAGGCTTCTTTCATTATTTTTTCCAGCGCTTTCTTCTGGATCTGGCGAACTCTCTCTCTGGATAATCCCAGTTCATCGCCGATCTGGGCAAAATTCTTGCTCTTTTCCCCTTCCAGCCCAAAATATTCTTTTACAATATAGGCTTCCCGGGAAGGAAGCTTGCGGATGGAACGTTCTATGCTGTCCTGAACCTTCTCCCTGTAATACAAAGTTTTCGGGTCCGCCAGATTCTGATCTTCCAGAAAATCCTTCAATGTAACCGACTCATGTCTGCTGTTATAGCTGGCATCTTCTATGGAGACTGTACTGATGGCCTGTCTGTCCATTTTATTGATTGCTTTCTTATTAAGATCGGTAATATCAGATACTTCTTCCAGAGAGGCTTCAGAGCCAGTCTCGGTGAGGACTTTTTCCCTGGCTTGCTTGATCTTGCTCGCAATGTTGGCTTTACCTAAGGGCATTCTGATGACACTGGTTTTTTCGGCCAGGGCAAACAGAATCCTTTGTTTGATCCACCAGACAGCATATGAAATAAGCTTATTGTGTTTCTCAGGTTCGAATTTTTCTATGGCCTTCAGCAAACCCATATTACCTTCACTGATAAGTTCAGCCAGAGATAGGCCTCTATTCTGGTAGCGGGAAGCTACTTTGACCACAAATTTCAGATTGGCATTCACCAGAGTATTGATCGCCTCCTTATCTCCCTGCTTAGCTTTGACCGCCAGTTCATATTCTTCTTCGCGGGATAGGGGTTTAGTTTTAGCTATCTGATTCAGATAATTCTGTAATGCCTTATCTTCAAATACATTCTCAGCCATTATTAACACCTGTTAAATTTTAAACTCGGCACTATGATCGTAAATAAAATCCAGGAGTTCATCATCAGACATTTTTAATCTCCTGGCCAAGGCAAACACGATCTTAACACCGGAAAGATTCAACCCGACTTCCTGTGTCAAGGTAATAATTATAGTGATCCTGGTTATATCATTCTGCCGGAACAGGCGTGTATGATTCTGAGTTCTTAATGGTTTGATCAGCTGTTTCCGTTCATACATTCGTATTGTCTGATCATGAATTCCTAATAATTTGGCAACTTGTCCGATCAGCATTCTATCTTTATTCTTTTCCATGATGATCTCCTTAAAAATCAGGTAAAACTTCCAGGGGATCAACAGCCTGACCCCTGACTCTGTACTCAAAATGCAGATGGGGACCCGTGGTGGTTCCCGTCTCTCCGAGTGTGGCTATTGGTTGACCTCTGACCACATCATCTCCCAGACGGACCAGATTAGATTCATTATGGGCGTAAACCGTCATAATATAGTTAGCATGTTCAACGATAACAACATTCCCGTAACCCCTCTGAACACCAGTATATACTACTTTACCGTCTAATACTGCGAAAATGGGGCTTCCCAGGGGGGCAGTAATATCTATACCCTTATGAGGTTTACCATTACGCAATCCAAAAAGGGACGTAACTTTACCCTTTTCAAGAGGTAAAGCTGGTTTAGTCTGATGAGTAACCTGAAGTTGGTCGGGTGTAATTTCCTTGTGCAAAGAAAGAGGAGGTACCGATTTATCAACCAAAGGCTTTTCTGTGACAGGATTTTTATTATCTGATAAAGACTTAACTGATTCTTGAGCCATTCCCTGCCGTAAATAAATCTTCTGCCCGACAGAAATTTCAAAACTATCCAGGTTATTGAATTCAATCAGATCAAGTAAGGATATATCATACATTCTGGCAATACGGGAAAGGGTTTCCCTGGAGGTAGCAACATGATAACCGCTGGCAGGAAGGCTTCTTACTGTAATATATTCCTGCTTGGAACGTAGTCGGGGAACCAGAAATATCTTCTGACCCACGAAAATTTTCTCGTTCTTCAAGTTATTATATAACATCAATTTACTGACGGAGATATCGTAAAAGGAAGAAATATTGGATAGATTCTCACCCGGCTGCACAATGTGGTACTTACTGGAAGGAGTGTAATAGCGGGGAAGACTGGACATTCCATTCAGCTGCAGGCAGATAAAACTACCTAATATCAATAAAACAGTGGATATTAGGTTTTTAGAACTCAATCCGAAATTTATCATAAGAATGTGCCGGAGAAATTTCCCGGAAATCAACTGTCTGAACCCGGGCCCGGGGAGGACCATGACGAAGAGAATCCATAAAGATCTTCAATTCAACCTCGGTTCCAGCAGCAAGAATCTTTACACTTCCGTCCGGTTGGTTCCGCACATTTCCAACCAGCTGCAGACTGGAAGCCTGCTGCAAAACAAAGTAACGATAACCAACTCCCTGCACCTTGCCACTTACCAGAATCTCGTATGTTTTCATTATTTTCAACCTGTTTTCAATTATAAGGTTGAGCCACTTATTGTCAAATTTTTTCCGGATAACAATCAATGATGTCTTTAATAACTTATTCTTGACATTATAGAGCATTTAAATGAGATATGCTGTATGTAAAAGAGGAATTGATGGGCAATCAAGAGGTTTTCTACAGTTTCTTGCGACAGGAATATCCGGATAAAGCTGAAGACTTACTGGCGATATTTGCCAGATATGGTGAATTATTGCGAGAATTTAACCGTATTGTTAATCTTGTTTCACGTAAAACACCCTACGAGGAATATTGGACAAAACACTTCCTGGATGCGATTCTGCCCGTCAAACAGATGGATTTTTCAGGAAAAAGACTGCTGGATGTTGGAACCGGGGGTGGGCTCCCCGGAATACCCCTGGCCATAGTAAATGAACCAGAAAAAGTAATTTTACTTGATAGTCGTTTCCGAAAAATGGAAGCAGTCAAAATTATTATCAAAAAGCTTGACTTAAAAAACTGTTTCACACTTGTTTCACGCTTGGAAAATATGGACCGGGAGTGGGAAGACTACTTTGATTTCATTGTCTGCCGATCAGTCAGGATATTGCCCGGATATCCTGCGATTTTCAACAGATTGTTGAAACCAGCAGGCAGGATAATATTATACAAAGGTAAAAATGTTGAAGAGCTGGAATACTTCCCTTCCTGCAGTATCCATGATGTCAGCCATCCGGCATTGGGAGATAGGAAATTGATAATAATAGATAAAATCCGAGAAGATTAATGAGTAGAATACTGACGATAGTAAACCAGAAGGGAGGTGTGGGGAAAACTACAACTTCCATAAATCTTGCATCAGCACTGGCTATCTATGAGAAAAAAACCCTGTTGATTGATTTTGATCCGCAGGGTAATACTTCCAGTGGCATCGGTTTCAGGCTGGAAAGTCCCAATATTTATGAAGTATTGATCGGCCAGATGGAATTGAGAAGTATCATCAAACAATCTCCTGTCCTGGAAAAGCTATATATCGCTACCTCAAGCCCTGATTTAAGTGGTGCTGAGATCGAACTCGTCAAAGAATATTCCCGGGAGCAGAAACTTAAACAAGCTCTGGAACCGGTAAGAAATGAATACGAATATATTATTATCGATTGTCCACCTTCACTGGGCCTCCTTACCGTTAACGCTCTTACTGCCTGCACGGATGTTATCATTCCCATCCAGTGTGAATATTATGCCCTGGAAGGCGTGAGCCAGCTGCTAACAACTATTAAGCTGATCAAGAAGAGCCTGAATCCTAATTTGAATATACAGGGAGTTTTACTGACGATGTTCGATAAAAGATTGAATCTGGCTCTTCAGGTGGCAAAAGAAGTTCGTAGATATTTCCAGGAAAAAGTCTTTTCCACAATAATCCACAGGAACATTAAGATTACCGAGGCACCCAGCTTTGGGCAAACAATATTTCATTATGATATCAAATCAGTGGGTGCTAAGGATTATCTAGAATTTGCCAAGGAAGTAATATCAAGATGACAAAATTAGGAAGAGGATTAGAAGCACTGATCAATAATGGTCCTGATTCCCGGGATCAGATAACTGGGGTAACAACCCTCAGAATCAGAGATATCGTGCCTAATCGTTATCAGCCCCGGCGCCAGTTTGATCCTGAAAAACTACGGGAGCTGGCTGATTCTCTGCGCGAGAACGGGATAATTCAGCCTATAATAGTTACCCGCAGGGAAGATGATTTGTATGAAATTGTAGCGGGAGAAAGAAGGCTGGAAGCCGCCAAACTGGCCAATTTCAGGGAAGTCCCCGTAATCATTCGCAGTGTAACACCCAAAGAACAGCTGCAGTTTGCCATTATTGAAAATGTGCAGAGAGAAGATCTGAACGCCATTGAAATTGCCCGAGCATATCAGCAGTTGAATGATGAATTCAATCTTTCTCATACTCAGATCTCAGAGATCGTTAGTAAAGACAGGGCAACCATCTCTAATTTTATCCGGCTCCTCAAGCTCAGCGAAAAGATTCAACTGCAGATTCTTGCGGGCGAGCTAACATCTGGCCACGCTCGGGCCATTCTGCAGGTATCAGAAAACCTGCAGGAAGAATTTGCTCAAATTATTGTGAGGAATAAATTCTCTGTGCGACGTGCTGAAATGGAAGCCAGAAAAATTAAAGAACGGGGATCAGTTACCCCGAAACGTTCCAGAAGCGGGAAAAGACAAGAAATACTGGAAATGGAAAAAGAATTATCCCGAAAATATCAGATCCGGGTTAAAATATCTGATAAAGGAGATCAGGGTAAGATTCTCTTCCATTATAACAGCCAGGATGAATTGGATAAGTTGCTTCGCAAATTATGAAAACAGTATTATTGATATTAATCGGGATACTCTTGATTGTTATCTTTTTCCTGTTACAGGAAAACCGCAGAATAACATTTCAAATCAAACAGCAGCAACAAGAAATCAAAGCTTCCGGTGAATATATAAGAATCCTC
This sequence comes from Candidatus Cloacimonadota bacterium, assembly GCA_016931665.1. Lineage (GTDB taxonomy): Bacteria > Cloacimonadota > Cloacimonadia > Cloacimonadales > TCS61 > JAFGEH01. The sequence goes on from JAFGEH010000164.1 coordinate 14,084, forward strand.
AATAGTCGTCTGCTAGAAAATAAATTTACAGAAGAAGCACCGGGAGACAAAGATAGCAGAATAAGAGAGCTGCTTGCTGATTACCTGAATGAAAAACAATCTGAGGGAAGTGAAATCTATCATCAAGCCAGAAAAATAGAACGCGAAAAAATGTTTATCCCTGATTTATTGCCCCTCAAAGGCGATTACCAGATGAGTCAGGGTTTCAAATCTGATCATCAGGGTTTGGATTTTGCTGCCCCCCTGGGTAGAGAAGTACTGTCAGCAGCAGCAGGTTTGGTAACCGCGGTATATCGCGATAAATATTTCGGTAATGTTATCGAAATTGACCATTTAAATGGG
>JAFGEH010000165.1 GCA_016931665.1 Candidatus Cloacimonadota bacterium
CCCCTGGCCAGATTCAAGATCAATAGTTATCAAGGATAGAATAATGCAATATGCAGTCAGAAATACCTTAATTTTAGCCGTTCTGCTGATCCTGGTCATTGTCGGTTTCGTGATCACCAATACCAGGATCGTTAAACATAAGGAAGAGCTGGAAATTGTTCTCAACAAGATCGATCTGGAATTGACCAACCTGAAGGCGGCTAACCCGGATTATCTTGATATTGAGAGAATAACCAATGAGTACGAAGCCATGAGGATCCGGGATCAGGTCCAGGGAAAAATCGTTCCTGAGAATAACAATCCCACCCTGGCCTACAATTACCTGCTGGATCTTTGTGACCGCTTTGCTCCCGATATCGATTTCGATTTTACCTTATCTTCCTCCGGCACCATCGGCTCCACTCAGTACAATTCCTATCAGATCAACGGCCTGGCCGAGATCAACTCCCTTTATACTTTCATCTATAATCTGGAGAACAACATCCAGTTCTACACCATCGAATCGATCTCCCTGAATGAGGAACTTTCCGATGATGAAATAAACTCAGGGAAAACCGCTTCCAATATGGTTCGGTTTAAATTAACCCTGAATGCCTATTACGACCCGAAAATCGCCCAGACTATCGAAAATCAGGGAATCAGAAATCTGAAATACTCAAAACTGGCCTATAACCCCTTCTACACCAGGGTATATGAACCCACCAGAGATGCTGTGGAAGAAGAGTATGTGAATGTCGACTTTGCCCGGGTGATCGGCTTGACTCCCGAGGCTGTTTTCCTGAGAGATACCAACGAACAGGTGATCCTGTTGAAACCCGGTGATAAGGTTGCCTATGGATTTCTGGACAGCATTAACTGGGAAGATCAGTCGGTTCTGTTCAAGATCAACCGGATCGGAATCACGAAAGAAAAGATTTTATATTTAAATAAGGATTAACAATGAAAAAATTAAACATTGCCCTTTTATTATGCCTTGTGATCGGTTCCGTTCTACCGGTCTCTGCCCAGGACAAGTATGATCCCAACCAGCAGATCACCATCACGAAAACCACTCCCTTTACTGATGCCATCAGGGCTATCGAGTTAATGACACAGCAGTATGAAGGCAAGAAGATCGTCAACCTGAGCAATTACAACGGGCCAATTCAGGTGCCGATCAAACAGCTTTACTGGAAGGAAGCCCTGCAATTGATCATTGATTTCAACCAGCTGGTTCTCAAAGAGCAGCCAGGTGCCTACCGCATCTCCGATCCGGAAGTGGTCAAATCCTCCGGAGGAGAACAACTTTCCCCGGATACCAAACAGGTCAGGATCAGTGCGATTTTTTTCAAGCTGAACGAAACCTTCTCCAAAAATGTGGGGATAGACTGGTCCACCCTGATTAACGGGGAAGTAAAAGCCAGGATTGATTTCAAGGGCGCTGGAGCAGTGGCTGACGACCTTTTCCAGGCGAGCGTGGAACAGCAGATCGAATCTGGTGAGTACACCTTCAATATCAACACCCTGCTGCGCATCATTGAAGCCTATCAGGAAGGGACCATCATGGCCAGGCCCAATGTGATAGTGCTCTCTGGCAAGAAGGGATTCATTCAGGTGGGTGAAGATTTTTCCATTAAGACCATAGACAAAGACGGGAATACCGTGGACCAGTTCTTCGAGACGGGTATTATTTTGGAAGTCACTCCCACCATCATCCAGCAGGGCGAGAACGAAGCTATCCACCTGGTGGCCAAAGTCGAAAAGAGTACGGCTTTCCCTGGTGCCATATCCACCATAATTTCCAAGAGCACTTCCAAAACGGAAATACTGCTGTATGACGGAGAAGAAACCGTGATCGGCGGCCTCTACGATACCGATATCAGCACCACCCGCAGGGGTATCCCCATTCTGAAAGACCTGCCCTGGTGGGTTTTCGGTATCCGCTATCTGACCGGCTTCAATAAAACTGAACAGAATTCCGGTGAATTGATCATCATTCTGAAGGTGGAAATTCTGGAACCCATCGAAATCCGCCGTGAACAATCTGATACCATCAAGGATAGAATCGAACAGAACAGGAAAGATAACAGGTCGATGGAGCAGTTATTTGATCAGGATCTAAAAGAGATGGAAAAGCAAATAAAGGAACAGGGTAATGAATAATAAAATCCTGCAATTAACCATTCTGCTGCTTATGGCATCTATCGCCGGAGTGATCCTGCTGCATCTGACCGGCTGCAATGCCAAGCTGGTGGAACCGGTATCCGATGTTGTACCCTACAACCTGCAAGTCCACAAGGTCGCCGAAGGTGAGCTGAAAATTACCTGGCAATACAGCCTACCCCTGGGAGATTCATTGCAGTTCGTTATCTCCAAACGAACAGGAACCGGCTCCTGGTATAGCTATTACGCTGTTTCAGGCGACTATGAATTTTACGATTTCACTCCTACTAATGATGTTTATGTTTACGCCTACCGGGTAAGAGCGGAGCATATTTATACCTATGATCTGTACCCGCAATCGGAAATAGTAGCCTATTTTTCCGAATATGCCGATCCCGGCGAGGTGATGGTAACTCAGGTTTCCCAGGATGAGCTTTTCATCGAGTGGATAGATAACAGCATCGGTGAAGATGGTTTCTACGTGGATAAGAAGATCGATGATGGAAACTGGCACAACCGTTACCGCACCTTCGGACCCAATGTCTCTTCCTTCACGGATCCCACCGAACTGTATCAGGAAATAACCTACCGTATAACAGCTTTCACGGGAGTATCTACTTCCCTGTCTGTTCAATATACCTATCTCACTACCCTGCTCAGCCCCACCGACCTGACCCTGCAGCACACCGATGTCAACAGAATCCGGCTGAACTGGACCGATAACAGCAACGGAGAATCCGGTTTCCTGATTGATAAAAAGATCGGTGAACTGGAGTGGCTGGTGAGCTATGCCCAGGTTGGTTCGGATATTACCACCTATCTGGATGAGATTGCGGAACCCTGCGGCGATTTCCGGTACCGGGTTAGAGCATTCCAGGACATCTACACCTCTCCCTACAGTGAAGAAGCCGAGATCAAGATCTTCCTGAATGAAACAGGTTCCTGGTTAAGCGGTAATCCGGCCAATGATGTTTTTATTGATGAGAATACCAACTGGTACGCCTTCCTGGCAGATCAATACAACGGCTTAACTGTCATTGACTGTGTGAATCCCAGCGTTCTGGAGGGTGTTAATTATAATGAAGGCGGCTTGCCAGACCGGACCTATGCGGTTGCCGTACAGAACCAGATAGCTTATCTGACCACCCACAGCGGTTTGAACGAACATGGTCGCCTCTATCTGGTTGATGTCAGTACCATCATCCCTTTCCAGCCCTTTGATCCGCCGGACGCCCTGGCCATCATTTCCTGGTGTCCGCTGGATTCCAGCCCGCAGGATACCTTTGTACCATATGATATTGAAGTTTCCGGAGCTTTTGCCTATATTGCCGATGGGGCTAACGGCCTGGTAGTAGTCGATATCGATCCTTTCAATACACATGTAATAGCTGATTTCCAGACTGGCGGCACTGCCAGAAATATCTATCTGGATGGAAACCTGGCTTATATCGCTGCAGCGGACGGTGGTCTGGTTGTTGTTGACATCTCTGATCCCTATAATCCTGTACTGCACGACCAGTATACTACCACAGGCTCGACGGTTGATATTACCATCAGAGATAACCATGCATTCCTGGCAGATGGCGGGAATGGCCTGAAGATCATAAATTTAACCAACAGTAATGTGCAATATGTACCCACCGGCGGTTTTGCCAACAGCGTCTATGTTCAGGGCCAGTCCCGGCTGCAGGAAGACCACGTCTATCTTGTAGATAAGGAATTCGGCTTGTATGTAATAGATATCTCCGATCTGAATAATCCGTATATTCTGGGCTCTTATGCTATGGATAGTGAACCGGTGGCTGTGGAAAAATTCTTCCAGAGCAGCTATGTTTTCGTAGCGGATAATACCGGACTAAAAGTTATTCAGGTAGCTCCCTGATCGACTGACAGGTAAAGGATCGGTAAATTTTTCTCTTCAAGATTGCTTATTTAAGTTTATTTCAATAGTTTTTTGATCGAAGTAACGAAACCGGATATATCATCTTCCGTAGTATCAAAGGAGGTCATCCAGCGGACCTCCGATTTTTTTTCATCCCAAACATAAAAGAAATATTCCTGCTGCAGGGGCGCGATCAATTCACGGGGAACAATGGCAAAAACCCCATTGGCCTGAACTTTCTGAGTAATTTTTATCTCCGGGATATCCCGGACTTTCTCTGCCAGCAATTGTGCCATGCGATTAGCCTGCAGCGCGTTCCTCCGCCAGAGATCACCCTCCAGCATGGCAATGAACTGAACCGAAAGGAAACGCAGCTTTGAGCCAAGCTGCATCGCCTGTTTGCGGTAATA
>JAFGEH010000166.1 GCA_016931665.1 Candidatus Cloacimonadota bacterium
AAAAATGATCGAAACACAATACTCGGGTTTTGGCATTGATACACCGGAAGATCTGGAAAAAGCCGAGATTAAATTACGAAAAGTAATTACATAATCACTTTTATTTTCACATGATCAAACAACATCTCTGTCCTCATAGGTCGGAAATCTCCCTTTGACAGGTATCAATGAGTTTATCCCCCAGCTTGTCATCCGAAGCTTCAGCGTAGGATGATAAGGGGGAATGAAAGTGGGGTTAATATCAATCATTATCTTGTGAGTTTTTCTAATAGAACATGGCTGCATCGTTTTGTATATTACCAGATATCCTGAATTTTTTGGAACCATTCATGTTTTTCTATGGTCTAACCTTTTAAATAATAGATAAGGAAGTGAAAAAATGAAATTTGTCAGATCAAACTGGTTGCAGATCTTTACCATTTTTATATTGCTCCTGGCAATTACATTGATCATTTTTAATGTCAGAGAAAATCTGCTTCGTCACAGACAGTTTCCACTACCCCTGCATAATCCGGCAAAATTGATCGAACTTATGGAAGAAGAATTATCCCTGACGTATGAACAGAAAGCAAAGCTTGAAATAATAGCCACCGACATAAAGGCATACAGAGATGAGAGTTTTATGAAAAAGGACCCTGAATCAAGGAAAAATGCTCTAGCCGAAATAATCCGCAGTGACAGCCTGAGCAGGAGCACAATCCAGGCTCATCTGGATAGTACTAAACACGATTTTCAGGCCATGGATGAATTCATTATAGGGAAAATGATGATGATCCACGAACTACTTACCCCTGAACAGAGGGAAATCATAGCGCAAAAGGTTCTTTCATTTAATCCTCCAGAACATAAATGACCTTTATGGATGAAGCGGCCTTCACTCTGATAGTCGAGAATACAAAACAGATCGTGCTGAGCACTATCAGAAAATACATATTTACTGAGCATTTGAGTTCTATTGACGATATTGTCCAGGAAACATATTTGCGAGCATATAAAAGTCTCAGTAGAAAAAAGTTCAGGCACGAAGCCAAAATTTCATCCTGGTTATATGTGATTGCCCGTAATGAAACCATCCGGATGAATCAACGTTTATCGCGGCAGACACAGATAACCAGAAAATATCAGGACATGCAGGACCCGGAAATCACCTGGGAAGAGCTGGATATTGATAAATTGTTGGCTCCGGATCTTGAAGAGATCATTGCAGGATTATCGGAAAAATACCGGCAGGTTTTCCGGTTTTATTTACAGGGATATGATGAAAACGCGATTGCAACTGAATTAAGCCTTCCCCGAGGAACGATCAAATCCCGTCTTCACAGAGCGAAGAATCAACTCCGAAAAAGCGTTGAAAGGAGAAATTTATGAACAAATTAGATAATGATTTTCAGAGCAAGTTAGCCAGTTCCGATTGGAGCTATGAAATTGCCCGTAAAGTGATCAGAAGAAAACGTGCTGCCAGTCAACAGAAACGAAATCTGCTGTTTTCTTTACTGGCACTTATTACTGTTATTGTATCGTTATCTTTGTCATCCATTAAGAGTTACGGCATGAAATGGGAAAATAAACTTACCTGTTATCTTTTTTCTGAAACAGAGGAATTATCTCTTTATGCGGATATCGAAGATTTTCTGATCTGCGAATTCTAATTATTCTATCTTAATTGTATTTACGGTTCCCGGATATTTTTTCGGGAACCGTTTTTTATTTATCAGGGTCTTAGTCATATAAAAACACAAGGAAAAGGCGATGCAGAAAAAAATGATCTCTATAATAATCATTTGGATGGTTATAAATTCGTTTCTTTGGGCGGGAATTCCTGAGTTTATGTCTGTCTTTACAGAACAGAAGATCCCCTTAGACGGAAAACCTGCCGAGTGGGAGAGCATTCAATCAAATCTACTGAACGAAAATTTTCATCTGTCTATTCAGAACGATGCAAATTATATTTACCTGTTGATCAGAATAACATCTCCTGAAGAAATAAACAAAGCGCTTATCCAGGGAATGACAATCTGGTTCGATGCCAAGGGAAAAAAGAATAAAGAGCTTGGAATTCATTATCCCCTGGGTTTTTTCCAAAAACCTTTATCTGATCAAAAAGAAGAGAATCCTCCGGATTTCAGAGCACAGAATTCTGATGTTGATGTTAATGAGCTGATCCTGAAAACCGGTGAAAATCTGGAAATTCTACGATCAGACGGGAAAAGCGTCACTTCCCATAAAATCTCCGATATCATTGGATTGGAAATCGCTCTTGCCAGTATTAATGATGAACTTATCTACGAGTTAAAGATCCCTTGTCTGGATGAATTTCTTATGCCTGTTACCGTCTGTCCGAAAAAAAAGAACACTGTTGGTCTTGGTATATTTGTCGGTTCCGAAAAAATCCATGCCAATACCTTTTCCGATAGATCTCCCGGAGATAATTTAGGTAAGCGCGGAAAACCGGGAATGGGTGAAAAAGGATTTCCGGGAATCAGAAATATGAATAACAAGAATTGTCCTGATCTGCCCGAAATCACCAAACTCTGGTGCCAATTCACCCTGGCAGATTAAAAAAAATAAAGATACAGGAAGAAACATGAAGAAAAAAGCCGTTATTATGACTATAATACTGCTGCTGATCTCGGTTATCCTGCTGCTGATTTTCAGAAAAAAGGATCAAGATTCAGTATTTGTATTCACAGGCCTGGAACAGTCAACAATTGAATTGACGGTCTCCTGTACTGGTACCCTGGAGGCAAAAGGAACCGTAGAAGTAGGTTCTCAGTTATCGGGTTCGGTAAAGCATGTTCTCGCCGATTTCAACGAAGATGTTGAGGTTGATCAGGTGCTTGCAATCCTTGATACTACCAAGCTGGTTCTGGAAACTAATTCAGCCCGGGCGGATCTGATCAGAACCCAGTCCCAGTATGACCTCAGTATAGTAAAATACGAGGATAATCTGGAATTGTATCAACAGGGTTATATCTCCGAGCTTGATCTGAAAACCAGTGAAACAGAACTGCGGCAATCTGAAGCCGCCTTGATATCGGCTCAGAATAATCTGGAAAAAGCCCAATTGAATCTGAAGAGTTATGCTGTGATCAGATCTCCTATCAAAGGAAAAATAATCGATCGTTCCATTGAATCGGGACAAACCATTGCCGCAAGCCTTTCCGCCCCTGTTCTCTTTACAATTGCCGAAGATCTTTCTCAAATGGAAATCCATGCACTGGTCGATGAAAGTGATATCGGACTGGTTAAAGAAAACCAGTCAGCCCGGTTTACTGTAGAAACTTTCAGCGATAAGGAATTTACGGGAATAGTAAAGGAGATAAGACTGGTTCCATCAGTCATTTCCAATGTGGTAAACTATACCGTGATTATCAGTGCCGATAACAAAGAAGGTCTGCTTTTGCCGGGTATGACAACAACCCTTGATATTATCGTAGAAGCAAAAGATAATATCATCTGCCTGAGCAATTCTGCCTTGAATTTCACTCCCACAACCGAGATGCTGGCTTCTTTCCGATCTGCTCAGCAGAATAGAAACAAGACTCAAAATCCCCTATCCACTCAGCAGATTAAACGAATAACGCCCGGAACTGAATTTTCCAGAGTCTGGTTTCTCGATGAAAACAACAACCTGCAGATGGCACCAGTAAAAACAGGAATTTCTGACGGGATTAAAACCGAGATTATCGATCAGGGAAATCTTATTGAAACAAGCCGGATCATTGTTAGTCAAGGCAATGCATCGGTAAAAAACACTTCGTCTAATCAATTCAGACCCGGTCCCGGTATATTTTAACGTGGATCAATTATGAATACTGTTATCTCATTAAATGATATAAACAAGAATTATTACGTCGGAGAAATTACGATTTCAGCTCTCCAGAAGGTCAATCTGAAGATAATGGAAGGGGAATTCGTTTCGATCATGGGGGCTTCCGGATCGGGCAAATCAACTTTGATGAACCTGATCGGCTGCCTGGATGTTGCATCTTCCGGTGAGTATCTGCTGGATGGTGTAAATGTTAGCAGATTAAAAGCAGATGAATTCGCCGATATCAGAAACAAGAAAATCGGTTTTGTCTTTCAGAATTTCAACCTGTTGCCCCGAACTTCGGCACTGGAAAATGTAGAACTCCCATTACTCTACGACCGTTCAGGAATTCTCCGGAACAATACTAAAGCCGCCCGGGAAGCACTAATCAAAGTTGGATTGGGAGATCGTCTTGATCATATTCCCAACCAGCTTTCCGGTGGTCAGAAACAACGGGTTGCTCTGGCGAGAGCCCTGGTTAACAATCCTTCGCTTATACTGGCAGACGAGCCTACCGGAAATCTCGATTCATCCACATCTCTGGAGATTATGGAACTTTTCGCTAAGCTCAATAAACAGGGAAAAACAATTTTGATCGTAACTCATGAATATGATATCGCTGAATACACTAAACGGACTGTTTTTCTCAAGGATGGAATGATTCAATGGGATCGTAAAATAAAGCACAGCGATCGTCCAAATCAGCTCCCGGTCAATCACGGCAAGAGGAATTATGAATAAATATCTTAAAATAGAAAAAGCTGCCATAAAGAGTATTCTCCGGAATAAAACCCGCAGCCTGTTAACTTCACTGGGAATAATCATCGGGGTAAGCTCTGTGATCGTGATGGTAGCCCTGGGTCAAGGATCCAGTAAGAAGATCCAGACTGATATCGCCAGTATGGGGTCCAATCTCCTGATGATCTCGCCTGGAAATAGCATATATCAGGGCATCTCCAGAGGATCCGGAAGCCAGCAAAGCCTGACCCTGGATGATTGTGAAATGCTTATCGAAGGCTCCCAATACCTTCAGGCTGTATCTCCCAGCGTAAACTTTAACGGCCAGGTCATTGGCGGTTCGGGTAACTGGTATACGCGAATCGAAGGTGTTAATCAATTCTACCCGCAGATCAGAAACTGGGAAATAGCGGAAGGTAATTTTCTCACGGCAAAAGACATCAAAGCAAAAAAGAAGGTCGTTGTACTCGGTAATTCGGTGGCTGAGGAACTCTATCCTTCGGGGAATGCAATCGGTCAGAAACTGCGGATCAGTAACACGCCCTTCACTATTATCGGAATCCTCAAGAAAAAAGGTCAGAATGCCATGGGTATGGATCAGGACGATATTATTCTAGCACCATCCACTACGGTATTATCTCGACTCAAGGGCAGTAAATACGGTTCCTACATCAACAGTATCTATGCCAGCGCCGTTTCGGAAGATGTTATGGATGAGGCAGAAACCGAAATTACCCGTCTTCTGATGCAGTCACACAAGATTCAGTCTGAAAATGATATCGATTTCAGGATCCGTACTCAGTCTGAGATCCTGGAATTTGCCACTTCGACTACCAATACCCTTACACTTCTACTGGGTGCTATTGCCGGTGTTTCTCTGCTTGTAGGAGGGATAGGCATAATGAATATCATGCTTGTATCTGTAACCGAAAGGACGAAGGAGATTGGGATCCGGATGTCTGTAGGCGCCAGAACCAGAGATATTCTTCTGCAATTCCTCTCGGAATCACTTACGCTGAGCTTGATCGGCGGTAGTATCGGAATCTTATCAGCTGTTCTGATCTCTGCCGGATTAAAACAGGTAACTTCCCTTACTCCCATCATTGATCCCGTAATTGCCATCACCGCTTTCCTCTTTTCCGGTGCCGTAGGTGTATTTTTCGGTTTTTATCCTGCCAAAAAAGCAGCGGAACTTAATCCGATCGATGCACTGCATTATGAATAAAGGAGCCACAATGAAGATTTTTTCTCTTATTACCCTGCTCGGATTGTCTCTGTTTCTGTCTGCTTCAGAACTTACTCTCCAGGATGCCCGGGCTCTCCTGTTATCCAATAATCTGGAACTGCAGGCGGCTGAAGCTTCGAGCCAGGCTTCCGCTAACAGCGAAACAGCTTCTCTTTACAACCTGTTTCCCCAGGCATCATTGACTAGTTCCTGTTCCCGTTCTGAAGCCGAAAATACCAGCCCGGATAACAGATACGGCTACGGCGTAAACATCTCCCAGAATATCTTTTCCGGAGGAAAATACTGGTTGAGCTACAAGATAGCGGGATTAAATTCCGATCTGGAAAAACAAAAATATCTGCAGACCAGGTTCAGGCTTCTGGCAGAATTGGAGAGTAATTTCTATAACCTGCTCAAAGCGGAAGAGATGCTCAAACTTGCCGAACTTAACAATAAAAGCGCTGTTGAATTGCAGAAGATCGCCCTGATCCGCTTCCAGGCAGATAATCTGGCAGAAGCTGATTATCTGCAGTTCGAAAGTCAAAAAGCTAATCGGGAAATTGAACTCGTCCAGGCTCAAAACGAGTTGCTTATCCAGAGCAGGCAAATGCAGATGCTTCTCAGCCTGGAATATCTTCCGAAAGCTGTATCGCCGGAAATAAAAGACTGGCTGAATGAAATCGAAGAAATCTCCCGGCTTGATTTAAATGATATCTCTGCACTGATCGAAGCGATGAATCTCTATCTGCAGAAGGTGAATCCGGAACTGGTTTCTACCAATATAGAGAAAGAGATAGCCGCAAAATCCAAACTGATCTCCCTCGGTGAATTTCTGCCCAAGCTCAGTCTGAACTGGTCCTGGAATAATAGTGCTGAAAATCTGGAAGATGATTTTAACGAGAGCAGACAGCTGAGCCTTAACTTTTCAATCCCCCTGTTACCAGCTGGTAGTAACCTGTACAACTACAAACAGAAGTGCCGGGAATTTGAATCTGTTTCGCTTTCCAATGCCAGTCAGCTCCTGGAAGCAGAGCTGGAAATGCAGCAGACTATTTATGCATTACTGACGAATGCAAGATCCTATAAGGCTGCCCAAATTTCCCTGACAGCTGCTCAACAGACTTATGAACTTAACCAGGACAGATTCAAACGGGGAATAATCTCCTCAACCGATTTGCTTACTTCGGAAATCCAGTTTGTCTCAGCACAGCATAACCTCACTGAAAAACTCTATGATTTCCAGAACAATAAAACCGTCCTGAAACAGTTATTATTGATCGAAACTGACGAGAATCTCTGGCAGATATTCGAGCTTTAAATCCAATCGGAATCTAATGATCCCCAAATTAACAGAATAAATTTCAGGAATCTTATCCTTTCTCCTGACTTTCTGAAAAGAAAATCGCAGTAAAAACTTATTTATAAGTTGACCTTTAACTACTTATCTTTAACTTGGACGACGATCGTCCAGGGATTAAAAATTAAATCGGCTTC
>JAFGEH010000167.1 GCA_016931665.1 Candidatus Cloacimonadota bacterium
AATGTCAAATTCACAGCTGAGATGGAAGACAGCCTGGATAAAGTGGAGTATGGCAAGGTGGAATGGCATGACCTTCTGCAAGGCTATTATCAGGAGATGACCCGGCTGATCAGGGATCTGGATATGCAGAAGGCAAAACAGGAGAATATGGAAACAACGGATATCAAATGTGATAAATGCGGATCGCCAATGATTATCAAATGGGGTAAACGAGGTCAGTTTCTGGCGTGTTCCAGTTTCCCCAAATGCAAAAACATCAAGAATTTCGAAAAAGATGATCAAGGTAATATCAGGATACTCGAAACCGAAAAATTGGCCGAGAAATGTCCGAAATGCGGGGGAGAACTTGTCATCAAAAATGGCAGATTCGGTAAATTCATCGCCTGCTCCAATTTCCCCAAATGCAAATTCACCAAACCTGTAAGTCTGGATATTAAATGTCCCGCCTGCGAGATCGGGGATATCGTGGAAAAACGCAGCAAAAAAGGTAAAACCTTTTATTCCTGTTCCCGCTACCCAGATTGCAAATTTCTGAGCAACACATTGCCGGAAAAGATAGAATGTCCCCATTGCGGCCATGTTTTTTACCGGAGCAGTGATAAGCAGGATGAATTGAACCTTTGTCCTCACTGCCGAGGGGAAATCGACTGATGCACCTGAACGAGAGTACCAAGAGTTCACTGCAGAATATTCTCTCCCACAAATTAAGGTCACTGCTTACCCTGTTAGGGATCATCATCGGTGTTTTTGCAGTTGTTACCATGTTTTCCACCGTGTACGGCTTGAAGAATCTGATCAATGAACGAATGGAGGGGATGGGCTGGAACAACTCAATTATCATCTATCCCTCGGCCGGTCAGGAAAACACTTCCACGCTCAGATTGCACAGGATCAGAAGGCTCCGCCGGGAAAACAAACCGTTAACCCTGGATGATTATTCCATGCTGCGGGCGGAAGTTGAGAGCAAATACATATATGGAATGATTGAAAGTTATGAGCGTTACTATTCCGGAACCCGGAAAAATAATGTTCAGCTCAGGGCAACCAATCGTGATTTCTTTCTTACTCAGACCTACGTACTGGCTACCGGCCGTTATTTCAACGATTTTGAAAACAGCAGTGCTGCCAAAGTATGTGTGATCGGCCACTTCTTTGCCGAGCAGTATTTTCCTGGTCAGGACCCGCTGGGTCAGTTTATTAAAGTGGGGGATAACCGCTACCAGGTGGTAGGCGTTCTGGCTGGAGATAAACTGAATGAAGAGGGCATGAATTTCAACCTCTGGCAAAGGCGGCAGGATCTCCGGGCAGTTTATATCCCCTTATCCACCGGTGCCAGATATCTGCGGACAGCTAATGCCATTGATTACATCTATATTCAGGCTGAAAATGAAGCCGCCTTCAGGATCATGAGAACAGAGACATATCAGAAGTTGCTGGCACAACATAAAATGGCTCATGATTTCTCCTTCAATGATGTGGGAGCCCTGATGTTCAAGATCACTCAGGAACTTGAGGATATGATGCAGAAATGGAACATAACCCTGTCCGCCATCGCTTCCATCTCCCTGATTGTTGGCGGGATCGGCCTGTTCAGTACTCTGCTGATCTCGATTAATGAGAGAATGCTGGAGATCGGAGTGAGGAAAAGCATCGGCGCCACGGAAATGGATATTTTCCTGCATTTCATCCTGGAAGCCATCATCCTGGCTCTGCTGGGAGCGTTGATCGGGATCTCAATTTCCACTATCCTGATCAAACTCGTTTCCACAGCCCTTAAAGCATCTTTTCCGATCCCTCTGGCCGGGATTGCCCTGGGGCTGGGATTCTCTCTGTTCATCGGCTTCCTCTCCGGTATTTATCCGGCTTGGAAGGCTTCCCGCATTGATCCGATCAAGGCTATCTATTATTTTGAATAGGACATATTTTGTTTGACAAATTTTCTTTGAATTCTAAACATCAGATATTGAATATAAAAAGGAGGATATATGAAAAACTTACTACGTCTTTTGTTGATCATGGTTTTGGCTATGTCTGTTTTAATTTCGGCCTGCGGTGAAGATGACGACGATGATAACGGTAATACCGATCCGCCCATTAATCCGGAAAATTTCGATTACTTCTTCTCGCTTTTCGGCATCGGTGAGGGGGAAAAAGCTGAATATGGCATCATAGTTGAAGCCTATGAAGGAGCAGATATCACTAGTGTTACGCTCAGTATTGACGGGATAGATGTTCCCATCGAATATTTCTGGGGCGTCTGGATGGGTTTTGCTGAACTTGATCCTGGTGAGATTTACGCATTGAACCTGGCTATTAACAGCACTAGTTATAATTTCAACCTGCAGCTGCCGATCTATCCGCAGATCGATTGGCCAGCCGAGTTCGATCCCACTCAATCATATAATCTTTCCTGGGTTCTGAATCCGAATATCAATAGCAATATTCAGGAACTGGTGGGAACCAGCTGGTATTATGATGAGGATCTGGAAGAATATATAATTGTGGATGACAAATATGTCTTCCTCGATCCCGGAGTCCGCTCCTACACGCTTGCTGCCAACTGGCTCAGTGTTCAGGAAGAGTATGATCTGGTACTGGCAGAAACCAACTGGGTGATTTCCGGAGCTTTGCTGGCAGTAGCCTCCGAAGTATCAATTGCTTCCTACGGTCAGGATATCCGACAGACGGAAGCTGTTACCCACAAGTATCTCAATCATTTGAAACAATCGCTGAAATAGTATTTATATATAAGATGAAGGGGCTCTGAGGAGCCCCTTTTTTTTAGCTTATCACACAGTTTTTCCCGGAATTTTTCCCAAGATAGAGGGCTTTATCAGCCTGTTCGATCTTCTCATTGATCTTTTCCGGCTTGAGAACTGCTACAACTCCGAAAGTGATGGTAATTCTTATGGTTACTCCCTTGTAATAAAATTCGTAATCCTGGATCTGTCTCCTCAGTTTCTCCGCCAGCAGTAACCCCCCATTCAGGTCGGTTTCAGGCAGTAGAAGCAGGAACTCATCACCACCCCAGCGGCTGACAATATCCTGTTTCCTTAACAGGGAAACAAGGAAATTGGCCAGTGACCTCAGGATGAAATCACCGCAGTCGTGCCCATAAGTATCATTGACCACTTTGAAATTATCTATATCTCCCATGATTAGCACGAAGGATTTCTTATTCCTTTCCATGCGGTATTTTTCATATTCAATCTTGTCCTGCATACCTCTGCGGTTGGCGAGATTAGTGAGGGCATCGGTACGGGCAATCTGCCGCAGTTGTTCATTGACCAGGTTCATTTCCTGCAGCAGGTGCTCTTTTAAGCGGTATTTGGCGATTATGGTCAGTAGAGCGGCAACAACTGCGAGCAGTATGAGGCAGAAAGCCAGGGTCAGATACAGGGAGTATGACCTCTTCAATCTCGAAAGCTCATTCTGCGTGCTTTCTGTCTCATACTGCAGCTGGATTCCGGTCTGTTCATCTGCCCGGTCCTGGCCGTAGAGCATATCTTTCTGCCGGGAATAATTCCTGTAGAAAAGTAAAGCCTGTTCGAAGTCCCGGTTCCGGGCACAGAGATCGGCCAGCAGGTAGTAGGAATCCAGCTGCAGATTGCCGGCGTTGATTTCCGTGCTTATATTCAAGGCACGTTCCAGGCTGGCTCTGGCCTGCAGCAGATCTTCCCGGGTCAGAAATATTCGTCCGAGGTTCAGACTGGTAATGGCTATCCCATACCTATCGTCCTCTGTTTCTGAAAGTTTCAGAGAACGTTGCAGGTATTGTTCGGCCAGGTCAAGATCTGCCAGTTGAAGATAAGTGAGGCCTATGCTGTTAACAGATGACGCAACAGCGTTTTTATCACCCAGCCTTTCCCCGATCTCGAGAGAGCGCAGATAACAGGCAAGTGCCTCTTCATATTGCTTTCCGGCGAAATACAAGGTACCGATTTCCCTGCAGATACTGGTCTGGGCTGAGCTGTCCGAAAGCTTCTCTGCCAGTTCAAGAGCCTCCTGATAGTAAAGCAGGGCTTTGTTGTAAGAACCAAGTAAATAATATCCTCCAGCCAAATTACACCGGGCAGTAAGCAGGGCCGGGTTGTCGGAAAGTTCAGCTGCCAGTTCACAGGCTTCCTGGGCATAATCAATACATGTTTGAGGATTTTCATCCCGGCAGTCAGCAGCAAGGCGATTCAAGAGATGAAGCCTCTCGGAACCGGTTCCCGGCAGGGTTTCTTTGGTCAGGGAGTCCGGATTCAGGGATAATAGTGTTAAGCAAGAGAAGAACAGGTAAAAGGTAAGAAAAATTTTCATCAAACTCCTCGAAAAGGCATATATTCCAGTAATATATCTAATGAAAAATCAATTTTTTTTAAATTTTACAATTCAAAGTGTCAATTATTATCTCAGTTGCCTGTTGTAATAATTGTCTGTCAATACCATAATTCAGGCGGATCCAGCCTTGCCCGTTCCCACCGAAGACACTACCGGGGATCAGAATCACACCCCGATTGAGAATTTTCCGGCAAATCTCCTGGTCATCAAGCTCAGTACTGAAAAATAAATAGGGTGCAGCATCATTTCTCAGAATTCTGGTTACACTTTTACATTCCAGTAATCTGCTGCGCATATAGTCTGCATTCTCATACAGTTGGCTTCGTAAATCAGCAACGCTTTGCCTGCCGGCAGGAGATAGAGCAAAGATGGCAGCTTTCTGGGCTAAATAGGGAGCACAGGTACAGATATATTGATGAACAGGGATCAGCGGTTTGATCAGCGAGGAATTCGTGGAAGCAACCCAGCCCAGCCGCCAGCCTGTCATGCAGTGTGACTTGGAGAGGCCTGATACTATAACCGTGCGATCGGTTTTCCCCAGCAGGCTGGAACCTGGCTGCCGGTAGATCAGATCAAGGTAGATCTCATCAACCAGAAGTAAAATATCATGCTCTGAACATAAATTCGCCACAAAATCAATTTCTTCCGGAGTCAGACAGATACCCAGAGGATTGGAAGGATTGCTTAGAATCAGCATTCTGGTGTCCGCATTTATGCCGGCAGTAAGACTATCGAAATCAATACGGAAATCTCTGTCCGGATCAAGGTTGAAATGAACCGGAATTGCTCCGGCCAGTCTGACGACAGGTTCGTAGGCTACAAAACTCGGATCTGGTATCAGGACTTCGTCTCCGGGGTTGATCCAGGTTTGAACGGTTGAATAAATTGCTTCTTCAACTCCGACTGTGATGCAGGTATTCTCTGCCGGGATGATATTCCCGTAGTATGCGGCAACAGCTTTCCGGGTTTCAGGTAATCCGGCGTTGCTGGTATAAGGGACATAACCTGAATCCAGGATTTCCCGGGCAATCTGGCAAATGGCAGGAGGTGTGGGGAATTGAATTTCTCCCAGGCCCAGATTGACAGCACCCGGCGGTGCCTGCTCGAAAAAGTTTCGGAGCAGGGATTTACTGATACTTTTAGCTCTATCGGCTGGTTCCATCAGGCGGATCACCTTAACAGGTTTTCCAGCAGGACGGATAGTTCTGTTTTATCATCCCTGTACTTGATGATAATAGGGCAATAGGCGTGGTATTGAGGTTGATCTTTCAGCGGTCTGCTGCCCGGCACGACCACAGCGTTTTCCGGTATAGTGTAGACCCCGTTCTCATCTTTCTTCAGAAATTGCCTGTTTACGGCATCAAATATCGGTGTTCC
>JAFGEH010000168.1 GCA_016931665.1 Candidatus Cloacimonadota bacterium
CCACGTTTCAACTCCAGCATACCATAATAGATGTTGGCAGCAACACCCAGGGATACCTTGTCCGAAATCTGATAAGCTAAGGCTGGACTGATATCGATGACCGCGATTTTGCTCATCCATTCAAATTCTTTACCAGCATAAGGATTGGTAACCATCAGTGAACCGTCTCCCAACAGATCGATCTGGGGTGGGCCGGCAAAAGCCAGCAGGTCAGCACCGTCCCATTCTGTTCCGATCCCGGCTGGTACAAAAATACCCAGACCGAGAGCCAGATCACCCATCAGATAATTGAAAAATATATTCGGTCCCAGATAATGAATCATCTCAGCTTCCGTATCAATACCATAAGCTGCCAGCTGATAATTTGCCAGAGGAATAATATCGGTAGCTATAAGTTTAATAGCGCTTTCCTGACCGGCAAGACCAGCCGGATTCCAGTAAATAGCCGATCCGTCATTGGCTAATCCGACGAAAGCTCCACCCATTGCCAGTGCTCTCGGCCCGGGGCTATTCAAGCTCAGGCCATTAGCGAAAATTGTTCCAGCCAGACTCAAAATCAGTAAACACGTAAGTGCTCTTTTCATAATCACTCCTTTGTAATTTTGATATTCTCTGAATAAACAGGCTTAAAAATGAATAGTGTTCACCCCCTGTCAAATGATTTTTCTCTGGGGGCATTACTGGGGCATAGACTGAAGGCTAGATTTTTTATTGAATCATTATCGACAAAATCAGATGATAGAATAGGCTTATTGATTATATCTTGTTCTTCCCGTTGTCAGTTATCAAAATAACACTGCAAAATAAGAATGTGAAAATCACTCAGACTGGCAGATGGCAACTCCCGATAAAAAATACTTTAATACGATGTATTCTTATTGCGGCTATAATCAGGTTTTATCTTATATAACTATTTTTTTGAATTTTAACTATATCCTGCAAACTAAAAAATTTTATCTGCAGTTCACTGGCATTGTCTGGGACTTTGTTGTTTAATTATATGTATATCAATGAGATAAGGTGATTTTATCTCTCTAAACAGATTGATACACGTGGTTTGATATACGTCTAAATATTGATTAAAAGTGATTCTAACGGATTTTTTTATTGACAAGTTTTTATCAGGGACTGAATATCCGGCCGCGTTTAACCCAATTAAAAAAAGGAGGAGTTTAATGAACAGACAGGATTTGATCGCGAAGATCGCTCAGGAAGCAGATGTTACCAAAAAAGCTGCGAATGCTGCTTTGAATTCGGTTATTGACGGTATAACCCTGGCCCTGGAAAAGGGAGACAAGGTTTCTCTGGTTGGTTTTGGTACTTTCAAAGTCAATAAGAGAAATGCTCGTACTGGTGTTAATCCCCAGACCAAAGGCAAAATCAGGATCCCTGCCCGCAAAGTCCCAGTATTCAAAGCCGGAAAGAAACTGAAAGAAGCGGTTAAGTAATTTTTTGGGCTTTACAGAAAGCAAGAGTCAGCGCTCTTGCTTTCTTTTTTACCTTTTACTAATGCCATAAGAGGATATTATGAAATTCGCAATTGCCAAGCAAGATCTGCAGGCTAATATTCAGCATCTTTACAACATTGTCCCCAGTAAAAATACCATGCCCATCCTTACTAATTATCTGATCGAAGCCGATAATGACCAGAACAAATTGAAATTCACGGCAACAGACCTGGAAATAACCGTTGTGGTGGAATTTGAAACGAGTGTCAGCGAAAGCGGAAAAGCTGCAGTTTCTGCCCGTAATTTGAATGAGATCATCAACTCTCTTCCTGACAGTATGATTCAGTTCGTTCTGGAAGAGGATGTATTAAAGATCCATTGCGAACGATCTCATTTCAGCCTGCATTGCGCTGAAAGCAGTCAATTTCCACTTATTCCGCGCCGGAATCTGGAAAATACTATTAATATTGATGCCGCTATGTTCAAAAAGATGATCGATAATACACATTTCGCCGTCTCATCAGAGATCAATCGCCCCATTTTTACAGGTATATTCTGGAAAATGAACCATGATCATCAGTTAATGGTAGCTACAGATGGTAAGAAGATTGCAGAATTCAAGATCAATAACAGCATTGATATCCCGGAATCGCGCGAACAGATTATTCCCACCAAAGGCCTCATCTTTCTTGATAAGGTTATATCCGAGACAATTCCGCAGGTCGCTGTCCTTATCGAATCCAACCGGGTCATGTTTGCCTATGGTAACTATACTGTTTTTACTCATATTATTGAAGGACGCTTTCCTGATTATACCAAAGCCATCCCCACGGCAAACACTAATATACTCAGGCTCCCGAAAAATCTGCTGCGCGATGCTGTGAAAAGAGTATCCTTGCTGGCTTCGGAAGAAACATTCAAAGTCAAATTCGATGTGAATTCAGAACTCCTGCTGATCAGCTCTGCTAAAAGGGAAGAAGGCGAAGCTGTTGAAAGAATTGAAGATTGTGAATATACCGGGGAAGAGTTGACTATCGCCTTCAATTACCGCTATCTGGCCTCTATTATAAATGTCATCGAATCTGATAATATTGAGATCCGCATGGGTAAATCAAATGAGCCGGCACTCTTCTTTAACACCGAGACAAACGACAAATATTCGGCCAGATTCCTCCTGATGCCCCTCCGGTTAGTTTAGGTTGGAAATATTACAGCTCAAACTGATAAATTATAGAAACTTCCAATCGCTGGATCTGTCCTTCCAGAACTCAGGAGCAATCCTGTCCGGAGCAAACGGCAGCGGTAAAACAAACCTGCTCGAAGCCATCTCCCTCTGTGCTTTTGGTAAATCCTTCCAGACAAGTCTGGACAGTGAACTGATAAATTTCCAGGCAGATGCACTTCAGGTCCGAACCAGGTTCAGGTTGCATGACAATTTGCTCGATTTCCAGATAAAAATAGATAAAAAGCAAAAGCACGTCGAAATTAATCAATCCCGAATACGAAAACTCAGTGAGCTTTATAATTATCTGAAAATAATATATTTTTCCCCTGCAGATATTCAAATTGCCGGAGGTTCGCCTGTATTCAGAAGGAGTTTTCTGGATCAGGCTCTGGCTCAATACAGCTTCAGCTATCTGGAAATGCTGAAGAACTACTACCGTATCCTGAAACAGCGGAATGCACTTTTAAAAAATAAATTCCAGATCCCCGAAAAAAAGAGCTGGGATGAGCAACTGATCCAGACGGGTGCCAAAATTATTGAAAGCCGATTGGATTACCTGGGGTACTTTCAGCCTCTCCTGCTGGAAACTTATCATCTGATCAGCGGTGGGACAGAGCCCCTCCAGATCGAATATGAGTATTCTTTCCCCAGGAAATCAGCAGGTGATTTAACCACTGCTTTTCACGATCATCTGCTTAAAATAGAGAAAGAAGAGATTGAGAATCAGAGAACCTTATCCGGACCTCATCTTGACGATTTGAAATTCCTGCTCGCTGGGAAATCCGCCCGTAAATATTCTTCCCAGGGACAGAAAAGAAGCCTGGTGATAGCTCTCAGGCTGGTTCAGGC
>JAFGEH010000169.1 GCA_016931665.1 Candidatus Cloacimonadota bacterium
AAAAAACTGGAAGAATTACAAAAGAAGCTCTAATGACAATTCTGGTAAGTGCCTGCCTGCTTGGAATCAAATGTAAATACGACGGTAATGATAATTTCTGCCCAACTGTTGCTGAACTGGCTGGACAAAACCTGATTATTCCGGTGTGTCCCGAACAGCTGGGCGGATTACCCACGCCCCGCTACCCTGCTGAAATATCAAAAGGGAAAATTATCAACTGCCTGGGCGAAGATGTAACTGAGCAGTTCACCAGAGGTGCCCGGGAAACTTTGAAAATTGCTCAACTCTGTAAAGCCAACAGAGCTGTTTTAAAACAGAATTCCCCTTCCTGCGGTTCTCGTTTTATCTACGACGGTACTCATCAAAATCAACTTATCAACGGAACAGGGATAACAGCAAAATTATTAATAGAAAATGGGATAGAGGTAATTTCCGAACACGATCTTTAAGTTTCTATTGATTTAATTGTGTTACAGCTTTCTTGATAATTTTCAGATCATACCAGTGATCCGGAAGTAATATATTATATTTCTTAGAAAAAAAAAGGTTGGAATTGCTTCCAACCTTAAGAATTAAAATCTATTTACCCTTTTTCTTATGCCTGTTCTTGCGCAGCCTTTTTTTCCGTTTGTGATTAGAAATTTTATACCGTTTCTTCTTTTTACCGCAGGGCATTCATCCTCCTGCCTAACCCAGATGTTCAGGTTGATTGGAATTATCTACTTCTTCTTTAAAGGCACGGGAGAATTTAAAAGTAGGCACAACTCGTGAGGGAACTTTTACTTTTTCTTCTGTTTTAGGATTGCGGCCAATTCTTTCTTTTCTGCTTTTCAGCTTGAAAGTGCCGAAACCTCTAATTTCAATATGCTTACCCTCTTTCATTGAATCTTTGATTGCTTCCAGAAAAGCATCCACAGCTAATGCGACATCTTTCCGAATAATTCCGGTTTCAGTTGAAACGTTTCTGACTAAATCTGCTTTTGTCATCTTTATCTCCTTTCCTTTTGTATCCTTGGAATCCCTTAATTTAAGGCTGCCAATTTCCTGTCAAGGACTTTTTACGTAACTTAAAGAATATTAAGCTCTTACAGATAAATACTATTAATTTCGCCCTTTCCGCCCGATCTGAGGATTTTCCGGAGCGAAAAACTCCATTTTATTACCTGCAATATGGCTTTCTGCTTTTAAATTAAATATTGACATTAGAATCTGAGTTTATTATTTGGACGGGATTTAAAAAAGTTTTACAGGATATGATAGCAGAATGAAATCAATAAAATTTGGTCTGGTTGGATGTGGCAGGATCTCAGCAAAACATTTTGAGGCTGTTGCCCAGATCGATTCTGCTGAGATTTCCGCCTGCGCTGATATTATAGTCGAAAAGGCACAATCTGCCGCATCTCAATATAATATTCCCCATTACTATCAGGATTATCTTGCTATGCTAGAGAAAGAAGATCTTGATGGAATTTTGATCTGCACACCCAGTGGCTTACATCCTCAAATGGGAATAGAAGCAGCCCAGCGAAAAATTCATGTGGTCACAGAAAAGCCCATGGCAATCGATTTAAACTCCGCTGACCAGCTGGTCCGTGCTTGTGATGAAAACAATGTAGAACTTTTTGTGGTTAAACAGAACCGCTTGAATCCACCTGTTCAACTGTTGAAGAAGGCAATAGATAAAAACCGATTTGGACGCCTGTTCAGTGCAAATGCCACCGTACGTTGGACCAGGCCACAAAGCTATTATGATATGTCTCCCTGGCGGGGCACCTGGGAATTTGATGGCGGTGCTTTTCTCAATCAGGCATCTCATTATTTCGATTTGATTCAGTGGCTTATGGGTCCTGTTGAATCAGTAATGGCCTTCACGGCTACCCTCAATCATACCATCGAAAGTGAAGATCAGGGAGTCGGTATCCTTCGTTTTCGCAATGGAGCACTGGGTGTTGTTGAAGTTACCATGAATACCTTTCCCAGGAATTATGAAGGATCCATTACTGTGATGGGAGAAAGAGGAACCGTCAAAATCGGCGGCATTGCCGTTAATGAAATTGCTCACTGGGAATTTCAAGACTACGATGATGATGATAAACTGGTGAACATGGTTAATTCTTCCCCTGCCAATGTTTACGGGACAGGGCATCTGGCCTTTCTGCAGAACGTGGTGGAAGTGCTTCAGGGACTGGCCAGACCCAATACCGATGGTCGCAGCGGCCGGAAATCTCTGGAAATAATTCTGGCTATGTATGAATCAGCAAAAATCGGGAAAAAAGTTGCTCTTCCTTTAAAAAAATTCTGAAAGAAGAGGTAAAATTGCTAGTACAAGAATATTTTAAAACAAGAAAAGTTTTAATTGAAGAAGCTCTTGAAACTTATCTTCCCCCCTCTGATTTGTACCCTGAAAATCTTCATTCTGCCATGCGTTATGCTGTTTTCAGCGGAGGAAAAAGATTGAGACCGATTCTCTTTTTTGCAGCTTACGAAATGCTGCTCGGTAAAAAGAACATCAACCGACTGGAAAGGCTTCTGCCCGTAGCCTGTGCTTTAGAAATGGTGCATACAGCTTCCCTCATCCACGATGACTTGCCCAGTGTTGATAATTCCGAAGAAAGACGCGGCCAGCCGAGTTGTCATATTAAATTCGGAGAAGCAACTGCCATTCTGGCTGGAGATGCTCTTCTCACCAAAGCCTTCGAAGTACTTACCGAAATCAGGAACAGGAAAATTGCTCTAGATTGTATTCAGATCTTAACCAGAGCAATTTCTACCAGGGGTATGATCGGCGGACAGGCAGTAGATATACTCTCCGTTAAAAAGAAGATAAATCTTAATACCCTGCGATATATTCATCTTAAGAAAACCGGCGCCCTGCTGCAGGCTGCCATGGAACTGGCCTGTGCTGCTAACGAAGCTGAAGAAAATATTACCATCACCCTGGGTAATTTTGCTCTGAACCTGGGGCTGGCCTACCAGATTGTCGATGATATTCTGGACGAAGTAGGCAGTTTCGATATACTGGGTAAAGAACCTGGGGAAGATAACCGAAATAATAAAGCAACCTATTCTAATCTCATGGGATTGGAAAAATCCAAAAAAACAGCCGAGAAACTGCTGCGTGATTCCTATAATCTGATTAAAAATATGAATAATAACGATATCCTGGTTGAGTTTATAAACATGATCAAGGATAGATTACCTTAAACTATGGATTTCCTGCGTCTTATCCGACCTGCCAACTGTCTCTTTGCCGCTCTCTGTGTACTTTTCGGAGCCTTTTATCTGAACAGGATTTATTTCGACCTGTCAATTTTCTCTGCTGTGCTTTCTGCCGGCC
Organism: Candidatus Cloacimonadota bacterium; assembly: GCA_016931665.1. Lineage (GTDB taxonomy): Bacteria > Cloacimonadota > Cloacimonadia > Cloacimonadales > TCS61 > JAFGEH01. The sequence goes on from JAFGEH010000169.1 coordinate 3,338, forward strand.
TGATTGCTGCAGCCGGTTATGTTATAAATGATTTTTTCGATATCCCTCTCGATAAAGTAAATAAACCTTATCGGGTCCTGCCCTCGGGTCGAATCAAACCCTCTTCCGCCTATTTATTCGCCGTTATTTTGTTTATAATCGGTATCAGTTGCAGCTTCGCTACAGGTAACTGGTATTGCTGCTTGATTGCTTTGTCCAATAGTATAATGCTTTTTTATTATGCCAGATATTTTAAATTGAGGTTACTGAGCGGTAATCTGATTGTCTCCTATACAGCTGCTTCTACTTTTATCTTCGGCGCCATCTGCGCTGATAATTTAATTAATATTATCCCGGTTGCGGTGATGGCTTTCCTGTATACCCTGATCAGGGAAATCATCAAAGATGCCGAAGATATTGAAGGAGATAGGAAGTTCGGCGCTCGAACCTTAGCCGTGAGACTGGAACGTAAAACCAGCATCCTGCTAACACTGCTACCTGCTCTTGCTCTCACTGCATTTTTTTTCTTGATCTTCCATCGGGGACTAATTAATCTCTATGCTTACTTGCTATTAACTATTTTTGTTAGTTTACCCCTTCTTATAATACTGGTACAGTTGATCAGGAACTGCCATTCCCAGGAGAAATTTCAACTGGCCTCTCGCTTGATTAAATTGGATATGCTCATTCTGTTAATAATAATCTGGATAGGACAATATCATGACAGTCTATGAAAAATTAGTAAATCTCACCCAGCAGAGGGCAGGATATCTTTGCCTTATCGATCCTGACAAAATCAACGCTGAACAGGCCGTAACTATGGCCAAGATGTGCGAAGATAATGGCGCAGATGGCCTGCTGGTAGGCAGTAGTATCATGTTAACCAATAATTTCGAGAAGAATCTCCAGGCAATTCAGGGATCTGTGAAAATCCCGGTAATTATTTTCCCTGGCATATTTAACTTCGTTTCACCTTATGCTGATGCCATTCTTCTACTTTCAGTTGTCTCCAGTCGCAATCCCCAGATGTTGATCGGTGAACAGGTGAGAGCAGCACCCCTTATTCGGGAATATGGACTTGAGGCAATCGGAACAGCCTATATGCTCATCGAATCAGGACAGAATACTTCTGTCAACTTCATGAGCGGAAGTTTTCCCATACCCAGAAATAAAAACGACATCGCTGTCGCCCATGCTCTGGCCAGTCAGTACCTGGGCATGAAAATTCTCTATCTTGATGCCGGCAGCGGTGCTTCGCTTTCTGTAAGCAGTGATATGATCAGGGAGATAAAGCAGAATGTAACACTTCCCCTGATACTGGGCGGCGGCATTAAAACTCCCGAAGAGGCTCAGGAAAAAGCTCTGGCCGGAGCAGATTTCATTGTCACCGGCAATATCCTGGAAGAAAAAATGGATCCCGCCCTGATTAAAGCTTTTGCCAATGCCATTCACCAGATTACGAGATAATGATCGATCTTCATACGCATCTATTGCCTGAAGTAGATGATGGTTCAGATTCTCTGGAGGAGTCAGCCAGTATAATCGCTCAGATGCTGGAATCCGGTGTTTCCGACATAGTACTAACTCCGCACTTTGTAAGAGGATTGTACCAGACAACTTATGCTCTCAAGAAATCAAAATTGGAACAGCTTAATTCATTTTTGCATGATCAGGCTTTATCGGTTAATATTATTCTGGGAGCAGAAATATACCTGGAACCAGATATCTGGCGGGAGATTGAGGAGGAACATCTTGAAATTGCCGGGACAGATTACCTTCTGGTAGAAACAGGTCTCTATGCTTTCCCCGGCAATCTTTATGAAATTCTCTCTGGCCTTCTGAAGCGTGGATTCAAGCCTATCCTGGCACACCCGGAAAGGTACGCAGACATTGTCCGCCAACCTCAACTGGCAGAAGATTTAATCCAAAGAGACATTATCCTGCAGGCTAATTCTGGCAGTTTTCTGGGTTATTATGGCAGAGAGGTCCAGAAAACTGTCTGGGAAATGATCAAAAATAGATTCATCCATCTGATAGCTTCTGATACTCATCACATCTGGGATAGTTATCCCGGTTCACAGGCAGCCTCAGCTATCTCTAAATATTTCAACAATGATCTAACACGATTACTGATGGTAGATAACCCCAGAAATATCCTGTCGAACAGAAGAATAGAGCTGAGTTACTGAAGGAAGATTACATGAAGAAAAAAATACTGTTAACAGGCATCACCGGATTTATTGGCAGGAATGTGGCCAGGGTTCTGCTGAATAACGGCCATGAGCTAATCTGTCCCATCAGACCTGACACATCACAACATCGCTGGCAGGATTTTCAGGATAAAATCACGACCATATCTTTAGATTTGAGTGACATTAAACAGCTGCGGGATTTTCTATCGGCAAACTGCTTCGATGCTATCGTTCATATCGCTGCTCTGCGCGGCGGTCGAAAATACAGCAGAGATCAATACTTTCAGGTTAATGTAAATTCGACAGAGCAACTGATAATTAATGCCATGGCAAACCAGTCCCAATTTCTTTTCTGCTCTTCTGTAGGAGTATTCGGAGCCATCCCTTCCACTCTGCCAGCTAATAACCGTACTCCCAAAATAGCCGATAACTATTACCACTTTACCAAGATCAGAGCCGAACAGCTAATTCAGAACTATGTTCTGAAAGGATTGAAAGCTGTCATTATCAGACCTTCTATAACTTATGGCGCCCATGATTTCGGTTTCCCCTTCACCCTGACCAAGCTCATAGAAAAAAAATTACTTTTTCTCCCCAATACACCAGTTAAAATTCATCTAACTAATATAGATCTGCTCGAGCAGGCTTTTGAAAAGGCTCTGGATATTCCCCTGGAAAGTGGTTCGGAATTTATTGTAGCTGATGCCAAACCGGTTGATATTCATGATCTGGCCAATTACATCAGCTCCCAGATCCATGGAAAACCCTATTCCCGAAATAGAGTTCTCTCCCCAGTATATTTCAGGATGGGTGAAAAATTAGCCGACGCTTTACATAGTGATCTTTGGAAAGCTCGCTTTGAACTAATCTCACGTAGCTGGTTCTATGATGTATCAGAAAGCATGAATATACTGAATCTGAAAAAAATTGATACTATCCCAGCCTTTAAAACCGTAACTGACTGGTATAAAAAACTTTGATCATGGCTATACCAATAATTGATAATTGGAAAGAATACTTCATCAATCCCGATGAAGGCCTAGGCTCTTCCTATGAAAGAATTGTCCTGAATAATAAACTGATGGAAATATGCGAGAAATACCACATCAAAAAAATTCTGGAAGCCCCTCTCTTCGGGTTTACCGGAATATCCGGCATCAACAGCATTGCTCTTGCTAAGACTAAACATCATATAACCCTGGTAGATCATGACCAGGAACGAATGGAATTGATCCGGCAAACTTGGATAAAGTTAAATATTAATGCCGATTTTAATTACCTGGAAGATTATTATCAGTTACCTTTCCCTGCTAAAGTATTTGATTTTAGTTGGAATTTCTCTGCTCTCTGGTTTGTTAGAGATCTTGAAAAATTTCTCTCTGAACTCTCACGGGTAACTTCACAAGCTATACTGATTTGCGTTCCCAATCGAAGTGGATTGGGTTATCTGACTCAAAAATGGGGGAATGGGAGTAGCACACTGACCCGGATATATGAGGAAAATATTAATCCAGCGCTATTTTGCAATGTATTGCATTTGAATGGTTGGAAATTGGAGGAGCAAGGTTATATTGATTGCCCCCCCTGGCCCGATATTGGAATGCCCAAGGAAAAATTCCTGAGAAAAATCGGAATGGGCTGGCTT
>JAFGEH010000170.1 GCA_016931665.1 Candidatus Cloacimonadota bacterium
CGGGGATGCGATAATGAATGTTATACCCGGATTGAAGAAATCAGATCCAGAATTAAATCCCCACAAGATTTCCAGAAGGAAGCACGGGTCTGTTCTGAGTGTCCCAGTGCCTGCCAGTCGGGAGACCTGGGTTACTTTCCCCGCGGGAAAATGGTTAAGGAATTCGAAGATGTTGCCTTCAGCCTGGCTGTTCAAGAGATCAGTCCACCCGTAAAAACCCAATTCGGCTACCATCTGATCATGGTCACAGAGCACAGGAAGAGTAAGGTTGCCTCCTTTGAAGAAGTGAGGGATGCTTTAAGCAGGAGGGTGCAACAGATTGATTCGGAATTGCGCCTGATCAGTCACCTCAAGGAATTAAGAGCAACAGCCCGTATCGAGATTTTTGACGAATTGTTGTAAATGGTTACTGCAAAGGAGATATTCATGGCCGAACTGGGTGTTAATATTGATCATATTGCCACGTTGCGGCAAGCCCGTCTCGGAATCGAACCTGAACCCGTCCTGGCTGCTGCCATAGCAGAACAGAACGGAGCCGATCAAATAACCATACATCTGCGAGAAGACAGGCGGCATATCCAGGAACGTGACCTGAGACTGTTAAAAGAAACCGTCCAGACCCGCTTGAATCTGGAAATGGCGGCTGTGACGGAAATGGTGAAGATAGCACTGCAGTACAAACCACAGACGGTTACCCTGGTCCCTGAGAAACGGCAGGAACTTACAACCGAGGGTGGATTAGCACTCCGCACCGAACATCGGCAACTGATAACAGAGCTGCAACAAGCTGGAATTGAAGTAAGTGTTTTCATCGAACCGGATAACAGAATGATAAATATGGCCAGAGAACTGGGGGCAGATGCGGTTGAAATCCATACAGGACATTATTCCGGATTGAAATCTGCTGCGGAAATTCAGCAGGAACTGATAAGAATCAGAGATTCCGCAGTTCTGATCAAGGAACTGGGAATGCGCGTAGCAGCCGGGCATGGGCTGAACTACCACAATGTGCAGGCTCTGGTTGAATTGAATTTAATCGAAGAATACAATATCGGTCACAGTATAATTTCACGGGCAGTTTTTACAGGGCTGGCGGAAGCTGTGCTGGCCATGAAACAGCTAATTTATTAACTCCCACGGATTATAATGTTGTCTTCGAGTTTACGAGTAGATTCAAAAGCTGCATCCATGGCAAGTGATACAAGTTCGTCGATATGGGTGATCTGTCTGTTAATTTCTGCTAATCCCCAACCCAGATGGTTATTTTCGAGCAGCGGCAGCTGACGCAGACTGCCATCCAGTCTGAGAATTGGTATCAATGCAGTATGGGCATCGATTTCCGGTAAAAGAATACCTACCGCATCCCGGTAGAGCACTCCCAGAAGATCGGAATCCCTCAATCCCTGTTTCAGGACTTCAGCCATTTTCCGGATCAGGTCATCACAGTTTTCCTTACCCACTGTCCTGAGGAGATTTTCGTAATTATCAATCTTCAAAACACACATTGTTAGCTGCCTTTTATAGCGTCGCATCTGAGACAGCAGATTTTCACCCCTCTCCAGAAAGGCCCTGTGATTCAAAAAGCCTGTGAGATCATCCAGCAGATGATACTGTTCTATGGACATCCGCTGTTCATGCAGACTGATGATCAAACTGATAATGGATGAATGGATATGAATAATCTGGAATTCCTGATCACTGAAATCGGCCTGACTTTTATCCATAAAGAAAAAGCCCAGCAATTCCCGGTTGTTATATAAAGGAAATATCAGCAAATGCTGAAATTCATGTTCGAATTTGTATTTCTGTTTTTCTTTAACGGACAACGGTTTTAATTTATCGAGATCCTGAATCAGCGGATCATGAGGGTGAAAAAGGATATTTTTATCAAAATTATGGCTTAAGTTTCTTCCTATTTTGAAACGGAAATTTCCGCCAGTCTTTGTTCTGAGAAAAATCCCCAGGCTTTGAAATTCTATTTCAGGCTCCAGGGACCGGATGATCATACTCAAATTCTCTTCCAGATTCTTCCGGGTCAGCAGATCTGATAAAAGCAAGTCCAGATGAGTTGTTATATGATCCATGTCTATTACCTCCTGATTTGATTCATTCAGTCAGGATATTTTTTATTTTGGAAGTTATCATATCGATTCCGATCTTGTTATGGCCGCCTTCAGGGATGATAACATCGGCAAATCTTTTACTGGGTTCTACGAATTCAATATGCATAGGCCGGACCGTGGTTCGGTATTGCTCGATTACGGTGAACAATTGACGCCCCCTTTCCTGAATATCCCTTTCAATACGCCGCAGAATACGTACATCAGCATCGGTATCAACGAAGATCTTGATGTCCATCAGCTTCCTCAAAGCTTCGTTCTCAAAAATAAGAATCCCTTCCACAATAATGATTTTGGACGGTTTAAGCTGATATGTGTGCCTGGTACGCAGATGGGTATTAAAATCGTAGACAGGCATCTGGACGGGTACTCGTTTTTTAAGAGACTGGATATGACTAACCAGCAGTTCAATATCGAAAGCGGAAGGATGGTCGTAATTAATCTGAGATCTTTCCTCCAGCGTAAGTTCCGGAAATGAACGGTAATATGAATCCTGGGTAATGATGGTGATATTATCCTTGATCTCCTGCTGAATGGCATCAGCTATTGTGCTTTTTCCGGAACCTGTGCCGCCGGCAATTCCAATTACTACTGGCTGAGGCATTCTACCCTCCCTGCCCGTTTTCCTTTGAGCAATGATATTTCGACTCCAGATCCGATATTGATCAACCTGCTTTCAAAATCTGGATCATGGCGGACAAAGTCAAGATAATCTCTCAGAGAATCGCTATGAGAAATGGCATTATCGGC
>JAFGEH010000171.1 GCA_016931665.1 Candidatus Cloacimonadota bacterium
GATCAAGTTCTGGAATGGTCACAGGCCGAACGAATGGCTCAGGCCGATATGCTAAGGATCTTCCTGGAGATGGAAAAAGAAATCTATACCCGCTTACAAAAACTCGATTTCTAATGGAAAAATGGACGACAAGCAGAAACTGGTAGAAATAAGGAAGTTCGATACAGGTAAACTCAATTATCATACTGATCTAGTAATCAGAGAATGCTCATTAACTATTTTGCTGAATGGTGAGCGACTGATAGCCATCTCCGCCCTGCCGGATAACCTGATGGAACTGGCCTGGGGTTTCCTGTTTTCGGAAGGACTGATTCTGGACAAGGCAGAGATTTCAGGTTATGACTTCGATGAAGGGAACCACTTGCTAGATTTTCAGGTTACAATACCTGCCACCAGAATATCCAGGTTCCGGGAGACTGCCGAGAAAACATCCGGATGCGGCAGCGCACTATCGTCAACACTGGCAGAAAATTCTGGCCTGTGGTGGAAAACCAGCCTGAAAGGAGAAAAAATTTTAACCCTGATGAAGGAATTCATCGGGAGTTCAGAGCTATTTAAGTCAACCGGGGGAGTACATCTGGCAGGCCTGGTGAGGGATTATCAAGTACTGTATAAAGCTGAAGATTTGGGCCGTCACAATGCTGTGGACAAGGTTATCGGGCGAGCATTTCTGAAGGATGACAACCTGGCGGATTGTATTTTGCTCTGTTCGGGCCGATTATCCTCGGAAATCGTCAAAAAAGCCGTTCGTACCGGGATTCCCCTCATTATATCCAAATCGGCTGTTACTTCCGGAGCGATCCGGTTGGGGTGGGAATACAGAATTGTGCTTATCGGTTTTGCACGGGGAAGCAGAATGAACATCTACACAGGATTTCAGGAGCTGGAAATTATCTGATCCTGAACTCCATCGTCAAATTCATAATTCAGGCGATAAACGGCCATTTCTCAGAGAAGCCAGCTCTTTTATGGTATTGATATTGAAGAAATATTTCTCTTCGCCAGCTGCCAGATCGAAGTAATCAACCTGCACTGTCGGGAAAAAACTGCGGACGGCACAATCATTCTTATTGAGTTGCTCTTTGATCCGGGGCAGACAATTACGGGAATAAATGGCATGCAATGGTTCAATCCCCTGCTGATGCCGGGGGATCAGGATATCGGGTTGATTTTTCCGAAATAAATCCAGTTGTTTTCTGATGAGTTCTGACTGTAAATTCGGCATATCGCAAGCGAAGACAAAGACGCTCTTCTGTCTGGTACGGGATAATGCCGTATAAATACCCCCCAGAGGACCACAACCTGGATGAATATCCGGTAGAAACTTCTGGTCCGGAAACCTGATATATAATTCCGGTTTCCCGCTGATAATGATGATATCCGAGAATATCCCTTCCAGAATATTCAGTATCCTTGATAGCAGGAACTGTTTATTGATCATTATCAGGGATTTTTCCTGCTGAAGCCGGCTGTTAGTTCCTCCGGCGAGTACTGCGGCGGTGGTATCGGTAATTATCATCTATAAAAATAAACAGCCCCGACTGAATCGGGGCTGTCAATCGGTTGTTAAATTATTTCTGGGTAACAGCGCACTTTCTGAATACCAGCCAGTAAATCAAGCCAACAAAGCCTGCTCCGCCGACAATGTTGCCCAGGGTAGCCCAGATCAGATTATGAACGAAACCGCCCAGAGTAACCTGCAGCGGATCGATGATCATTCCCATGGGGATGAAATACATATTGGCGACACTGTGTTCAAATCCGGAAGCAACGAAGGCCATGATCGGGAAGAATATTCCGAAGATCTTGCCAATCACATCATGAGAAGCCAGAGCTAGCCAGACAGCCAGGCAAACGAGCCAGTTACAAAGGATGGCCCGGAAGAAAATCTGCAGGGCGGGTAGGTTCACTTTGGCAACTGCTATCCCCAGAGCTGTTTTTTCCACAGCACCGGAAACAAGGCCGGTCATATTCATCATCCAAACGATCAGCAATGATCCCAGCAGGTTGGCAATGTAAACAATGATCCAGTATTTGATCATAGTGCCGAAGGATTTCTCTTTACCCAGTACGGACATGAAGATCAGGTTGTTACCTGTAAAAAGCTCGGCTCCGGCGATTACGACCAGCATAAGGCCGACGCTGAAGACCGCACCACCCATGAACACTTTCAGACCGAATTCATCAATACCGGTCATCACTCTGGTTGCCAGCTGTGCTCCAAAAGCAATGAATGCTCCGGCCAGAATACCCAGAATAAGCACCTGTCCGAAGGTCAGCTGACATTTTTTAACTCCTACCTGTGAAATTACGTTTTCGGCAATATTTGCCGGCGCGTTGAAGTTAGCCATACTCAATCCTCCTCTGTTTTTTTGGTTTTATGGATTCTTTCCACCATAATTCTATGCATTCTTTCAACGATTATTGACAATTCCTGCTTTTCAACTGCCATTATATCAAACAGCAGGTTTCCTTCCCTTAAAATCCCCAGAACAGGAGCATCGCCTTGCAGCAGCAGTCGGAAAGTATCAGCGGCAAATTTCCTGTCATGAGCTGGCGATAGCAGTCTGACGGCATAGCTGGAGATGGTTTGTCCGGGAAGAGTACCTCCACCCATCTGGGCAGAACTGGCCACGGTTTCGCAGTTGATATTGATTTTCTGAAGTTCTTTCTGCAGTTTTTCTGCCTTGGCTCTCAATTCGGCAGCAGTCTGTTTGAGCAGGCCGAAGATGGGGATATTAGCTTGCATCATTTCGTTAGTTCTGTACCAGGAAAGTACGACGTTCAGGGCAGCGATAGTGAATTTATCAACCCGCACTGCTCTCATCAGGGGTGCCTGGGAGATTTTTTCCAGCAGGCTTTTCCGACCGAGAATGATGCCTGCCTGTGGCCCGCCCAGCAGTTTATCACCACTGAAAGTAACCAGATCCGCTCCGGAATTCAAGCTGCTGCGGACATCGGGTTCCCCGGCCAGAATCATTCCTTCCGGTTTGCGCAGAAGCCCAGAACCCAGATCATA
>JAFGEH010000016.1 GCA_016931665.1 Candidatus Cloacimonadota bacterium
CCAGCCTTCTCCAGGATTATGCCAACCAGGCTATCTCCAATTATGTTAATCAGAGGGAGTCCAGATTTTCCTTCCATTTGAAGACAGATTTACCTCTTCCGGTATTTGATTGTTTCCTGGCACCCTGCGTGGCGGCCTGCCCAATTCATCAGGATGTGCCACAATATATACGGCTGCTGGAAGAGGAAAGATATACGGAAGCTCTGTCACTGATCTTTCAGCGTAATCCCCTGCCGAATGTTACCGGTTCGATCTGTGATCATCAATGCATGTACAAATGTGTGAGAAATGATTATGAATGTCCGCTTCAGATACGGGATCTTAAATATCTGGCTGCCCGCAAAGGGCAAAACGACCTACTGAGCCAGCTGGATCAGAATCCGGAAGCGGAAAATTCCCGGGTGGCTATAGTAGGAGCAGGTCCAGCCGGGCTGGCTGCTGCCTCCTTCCTGGCCAGAAACGGCTTTCGGGTCAAAGTATTCGAAAAAAAGGCTGAAGCCGGTGGCATGGTAAGATATGTCATCCCCTCCTTCAGGCTTGACCAGGAGGCTCTGGATCAGGATCTGGCACTTCTGGAGGTTCTGGGGGTGGAATTCGAATTCAATTGCAATCCCGATCTGACGGTAGAAAAACTCAGGCTACAGGGGTTTGAATACATTATTCTGGCAATAGGAGCCTGGCATTCCCGTCCTTTCAATATCGAATGCTCTGATGGCAGAATGGTTAACGCCATAGAATTCCTGCAGGAATTCAACCGGGCTCCTTCCCGGTTGCAACCCGGGAAACAAGTGGTGGTGGTGGGCGGCGGTAATTCCGCTATGGATGGAGCCCGGGCTGCCAGATTGCTGCCCGGAGTCGAAGAGGTCTCAATCGTTTACCGGCGCACTGTACAGGAAATGCCGGCTGACCGGGAAGAATACTTGGCAGCTCTGGCAGATGGCGTTAAATTTCGGGAGTTATTGCTTCCCATTTCCTTCCAAAAAGGGAAGGTTACCTGTCAGAAAATGGCTTTAGGTGAGCCTGATGCCAGTGGCAGAAAACATCCGGAACCCCTGCCTGAATTCCAGGATATCCAGGCTGACCTTCTGATCACGGCCATCGGTGAACAAACTGATTATGAGTATCTGGAGAATCTCGGCATTCAGAAAATTACCCGGGATAACTTTCATATCGATGCCGAAACTTACGAAACCAACCTGCCGGGAGTCTTTCTGGCCGGAGATGCCCTGCATGGCCCGGCTACGGTTGTTCAGGCCATTGCCGATGCCTGGCAGGTGGCAAAAACAATCATTGAACGGGAAAACATCAAACTTTCTACCAACTTCTCAGCTGATTATCCTATTAATCCCCAAGATTACCGACAGGATATAACCCTCAGGAAAGCCGTTCTGAAACAATGTATTAACGAAGATAAACTGATCGGGCCAGGGGAAGCAAAACGCTGCCTGGGATGTGATCTGATCTGTAATAAATGTGTTGAGGTCTGCCCGAACAGGGCTAATATTACAATTCGTGTGAAGAGTGATCTACTCGAAGATTACAATCAGATACTACATCTGGACGGGTTGTGCAATGAATGCGGCAACTGCGAAACCTTCTGTCCTTATCAGGGAGCTCCTTATAAAGATAAAATTACCCTGTTCTGGCTGGCGGAAGATTTCCACGAAAGTTTAAACAACGGTTTCTACTTTGAAAATGTATCGAAAGACATCACTGTCAAGCTGCGCTGGCAGAATCAGCTCTTCACCCTTTACTTCTCACCGGACGGCACATTGAAAAACCCTGATCTGTCGCTCATGGACCAGGATAAAATTGTCAGATTCATCTGGACAATATTTGAAGATTACAATTATCTATTATTCAATGGTAATAGGTAGAAAATATAGATGAATTCAATATATCGGAAGATACGGGACCTTTCTCTTAGCTATGAAGCTGATACGGCCGAATTGCTGGCTCAACTCGTCAGAATCCCCTCCTATTCGGGTCGGGAACAGGAAATGATAGCTTTCCTGCAGAAAAAAATGCAGGAACTCCCCGAGATTTCGATTCGGATAGACGATCTGGGCTCCATCATTGGCAAAATGGGAGATGGTCCGCGCCTTATCGCCTTCGATGCCCATATTGATACGGTTTATCCCGGTAATAGCGATAACTGGCTCTTCCCGCCACATGCCGGTCTTATTGAAAAAGGAAGAGTCTACGGCCGGGGCGCTGCCGATCAACTGGGTGGGATGGCTGCCATGCTTACTGCTGCCAGGATCATTGTGGAACTCGATCTTAACCAACATTTCACCATTCTCTTCATCGGGACGGTAATGGAAGAAGATTGTGACGGCATAGCCTGGGATCATCTGATCAGGGAAGATAATATCAAACCGGAACTTGTTGTCAGCACCGAGCCAACCAGCCTTAATCTTTACCGGGGACATCGGGGTCGCATAGAAATCGAGGTTGTGGTCCATGGCCTCTCCTGCCACGGCTCTGCCCCCGAACGTGGTGATAATGCCATCTATAAACTGGCCAGAATAGCCCTGGAAATTGAAAAGCTAAACCATATTCTCCCGGCTGATCTCTTTCTGGGAAAGGGTACCATAACAACTACCATTTTTAACTCTGCTTCTCCCAGCCAGTGCGCTGTAGCAGATTACGCCCGTCTGCAGGTAGACCGGCGCCTGACTGCGGGTGAGACCATCGATTCAGCAGTGGAAGAACTGGTTAATTGCTGCCGCCTGGCAGGAGTGGAAGATGCTGAAGTTAAAGTATTGGACTATCACCAACCTGCGTATACTGGCAAGATCTATCCCGTGCAGAAGTATTACCCGACCTGGATACTACCAGAAGATTCCTTCTTCCTGGAAAAAGCTAGAAAAGCATACCTGTACACCTTACAGAAAGAGCCCCTGATCGATAAATGGACATTCAGCACCAACTGTGTTTCCATTATGGGAAAACATCCTGAAATAAAATGCCTGGGTATGGGGCCGGGAGACGAACTTCAAGCCCATGCTCCCAATGAAAGCATCAGAATCTCAGATCTAAGTTCCGCCTCCGCTTTCTATGCAGCTTTGATCGCTGAACTGAATAACCCTTAAAGGGAGAATTAATGAATAGGGATCTAAATCAGAAAATCAACGAATTGCATAGACTTGATTTTCAGCTTTATGGACAGGATTTCTTTGTTACCTGGGAAAAAACTGTGGATGAACTCAAAGCTGTACTCCTGGTAAGTGAAATAATGCAGGAAATGTACCGCAGGAATATTTCATTCCGAATTTTCGACAGTGGCCTGGCTGTTTCGATTTTCCGGGATAAATCCAC
>JAFGEH010000172.1 GCA_016931665.1 Candidatus Cloacimonadota bacterium
CCCGTAACGACTATGATCTCGAAACAGTTATCATGATCGAGATGAATATGCTGACTGGTAATAATGGCATGATGATAGTCATGCTGGATATCAGTTAACCTGTTAACCAGCTCGCGCTGATGATGATTGTACACTAAAGTGATGACACCGGCGATGATTTTGTCCTCCAACCACTCCTGCCGGATCAGCTCTTCGCGGATAAGGTTGGCAATAGCCTGAGAACGGTTGCCGCTCCGCTGCTGTCTGATATGGCTGTCGAAGAGTTCCAGCAATTCCTTTTCCAGCGAAACACCGAACCTGATTAATTCCGACATACAACCTCCGTAACACGAATATCTATATCGTGCTACATGGTTTCTCTGTCAAATGAAATATCGCCAAACATCCTGAAAACGAATTATCGAGCAGGAACATATTTCATTCAGTCGGGTTAAGTGGAAATAAATATTGACGTTATTTGTAATGCTGTGAATTTACATTAATATATCATTCTGGAAGATATAAGTTGGCCCCAGCTTAAAAAAGGAGGGGAAATGGGAAAAGTTGTGATCATTGGCCTGGTAATTATTGGAGCCCTGGTAGCGATTACCATGGTCTCGGTACAGGACAAATCCGAAAAAATACCTGATACCGAAACAGATCAGGCGCTGGAACTGGAAGTAATCCGCATCGGTAATTATGCCTTGAAATATGCCCTGCAGGAACTGCGCAACAAGAACATCCCGATCAACCAGGGGTATTATATGCAACATTTCGATAGTTTTCCGGTGCTGAGTGGTGGAATTGACAGCATCAGTTACAATCCGGTAACCATCGATACAATTTTTATCTCAGCCTTTGTTAATTGTGAGATATCAGGTAAATCAACAACCCATGAAAGCCGGGCTGTTGTCAAATACAATCCTCTGTCTGTAACTCCCAGTGGTGTTACCAATGCTATCACTTCCGATGGCCTGGTCAAGATCACCGGCAGCGCTGAAGTCAATGGGGAAGTTGAAGAACAGGCCACCTTTGATTTCGAGGAGATTTTTGGCTATACCAAGGAACAGATTCGCAATGCAGCGACACACCTTTACATTGATCCAGCCAATAATCAACTTCCTGTTGATAATGTTACCTGGATGGAAACTGATGTTAACAACAAGGTAGTAATATCCAGCAATACTTGGTCCGGCTCCGGGATTCTGGTTGTAGACGGTGATCTGGACTTGTCGGGAGGGTATTTTGCCGGAATTATCTGGGTAATGGGTGATTGCGTCATGGGTACGGGAAACCCAACGGTAGAAGGTGCTTTGTTCATTGAAGGGGAATCTGATGTTGATTTGACCAAGATAGCAGGTAATCCTATTATCAATTTCAATTCCGATGAAGTGAATAAAACCTATGCCCTTTCCCTGGGAGGATCACAATATCAGCTTATCGGCTGGTACGAATAATAGGGATTCAATCTTTCAAACCTTCCATGGTTTGAATATGAAGTTCATTGCCGGAGGTTATTTCCGTGCGGGAAGAATAACAATCCGGGCAGATAAAAAGTGGTGAATCAATTTTATTAACAGCTCCGCAATCCAGGCATTTAAGTTTTACTTCCCTGCTGATAATTTCCAGTTCAGCTTCTTCAAATCCGGGATATTCCTTTCTCATTAATTGAAAATACATCTGCATGACTTCCGCCACCAATTGATGCATTTCTCCTGCTTCGATAGTGATTTTGTTTACCTTCAGCAGGTTTTCCCGAGCTTTGATCTGAGCTGCCTGCTCGAAAAGTGATATTACTATGGAGCCTTCGTGCATCAGCAGATCCGGGGTAAAGGGTCTGATGCCAGCAGGGGCAGTGGTCTCAGGCCGCCAATTTCTGTTTTCAGATATACCTTTCGCTCTTGTTCAGTTACTCTGCCAATAATAACCGATTTCTTTCCCAGAGGATGATTACGCATCTTCTCCAGGAGAAATTCGCAGTCAGGAGCAACCACAGCCAGCAGTTTCCCTTCATTGGCCATATATAGAGGATCCAAACCCAGCAACTCGCAGACCGCTCTGGTAGACTCCTGCACCGGCAGGTCACTTTCCTGAATTACAATTCCCAGCCCGGTTTCAGCGTTGATCTCATTCAGAATGGTGGCCACTCCACCCCGGGTGGCATCCCTTAAAAAACGTATCTTCCCGGCTCGGATCATCATCTGAACAAGTTCGTTCAGGGCAGCACAATCACTGACCGGGGCTGGTTCCAGTCCCAGAGATTCCCGCTGATTGATTATAGCAATGGTATGATCACCCAGAGTGCCGTTGACGATTATTTTATCCCCCGGCTTGATATTTCCTGTATTCAATTCCACCTGCTCGGGTATCTCCCCGATTCCGGTAGTGGTGATATACAAACCGTCTGCCTGCCCTATTTCCACCACCTTGGTATCACCGGCTATGATGGCAACTCTTGCTGCTACGGCAGTGGTCTGCATCGATTTCACTATCTTCCGGAGAAGATCCAGCGGTAATCCTTCTTCAATAATGAAGGAACAGAGGATATAGCGTGGTATGGCACCTTTCATGGCGAGGTCGTTTATCGTACCGGTAATGGAAAGTTTTCCGATATCTCCTCCCGGGAAGAAGAGGGGTTTGATGACATGGGCATCGGTGGTTACCGCCAGGCGATGCTCGATCTGCACGGCGTCTTCCAGAGAAGGCAGATTGAAGGTTTCGGAAAAAATATTGCTGATCAGCTTTCTGGTCAACCCGGCTCCGCTGCCGTGACCAAGTGTAATGATATCGTCTTTATTGTTCATATTTATAATATGCTGCACAGCTTCCTTCGCTGGAAACCATGCAGGGGCCTATCGGGTTTTCCGGCTGGCAGACACGGGCGAACAGCGGGCATTCCGGGGGGATTATCTTTCCTTTCAGAACATCTCCGCAGCGACAGCCGGGAGGATCATTTCCGGCAGCCAGAGTTATTCCGTATTTCCTGGAGGCGTCAAATTCAGCAAATTCTGCTCTGATACCGAGTCCCGACCCCGGGATCCAGCCCAGTCCGCGCCAGGGGGCATCCTGCACTTCCAGAACCTGCTCCATCAGATCCCGAGCAATACGATTACCCCGGTCGGAGACACAGCGCCGATATTCGTTTTCAATACGGGGAGAGTTTTCCTGCTGCAGAGCCAGGTGGTAGATAGCCGTTACAATATCCAGTGGTTCAAATCCCGTTATGATCCCGCCGATCCCAAACTCCTGCGTCATAAACCGATAACTCTCAAGACCGATGATTACACTTACATGTCCGGGCAGCAGAAAACCATCGATCTGCACGTCATTTTCTTTTAACAATGCCCTTAAAGCCGGTGGAATAGTCTTGAAGGCAGGCAGCAGAGAAAAATTCTTCAGGTTTCTCCGTCTGGCTTCAATTAGGGTTTGAGCCATGCCGGGAATGGTAGTCTCAAAACCGATCCCAACCAGAATTACTTCCCTCTTTTCAGCCAGTTCCAGGGCCTCCAGGGGAGAATAGATAACTTTCACCTGCAAGCCCCGGGCTCGGGCTAGTTCCAGACTGCCGTAATTACCCGGTACCCGTATAAGGTCACCGAAAGTAGCAATAGTTACACTCTTAAGTTCAATCAGGGCATCGATCAGGGAAGTGGGAGTAACACAGACGGGGCAGCCCGGGCCGGAGATCAGGCTGATGGTGGCAGGCAGCAGTTTCCGGATTCCCCAGTGGCCGATAGCCATGGTATGGGTACCGCAGACTTCCATGAGCCTGAGCGGTTGCTGATGAGACTGCAGAAGCTGCAGGATATCAGCTATCAGCTGCGGGTTCCGAAATTTCTTCCAATCCATAAGCCTGTTTTATCAACTCCAGAGTTTCCAGGGCTTCTGCTTCAGATATGATGTTCAAACCGAACCCGGTATGGATCAGTATCCAGTCCCCTACCTCAGCTTCCGGCACAAAGGTCAGGGCGATTTGTTTCCG
>JAFGEH010000173.1 GCA_016931665.1 Candidatus Cloacimonadota bacterium
CAATTGATGAATATTGCCGATGCCGGAAAAATCATGCCTCCCAAATCCACCTGGTTTGAACCAAAATTACGCTCCGGATTGATCATCCATCTCCTGGATTGATCCAACCAATAATTTCACAGAATATCTTATTACGGAAATACTCTGCTGATGAAGGAAAAATCTTACTTCCTGCTTAGTCTGGGCTGCCCCAAGAATCTGGTGGACAGCGAAGGCATTGCCTTTCTGGCAGAACAGGCCGGGCTCAGGCAAGTATCCGAACCTGCGGCAGCAGACATGGTTATTATTAACACCTGCGGCTTCATCAGGGATGCCAAGGAAGAATCCATCGACGCTATCATGGAAGCCGTCGATCTGAAAAACCAGTCCGTAATCAGTAAATTGATCGTTACCGGCTGCCTGGTTAAAAGATATCATACAGAGTTATCCAGGGAAATTCCTGAGATTGACGAAATAATCGATCTCAAGGATTTTAACAGGTTTCAAAGTATTTTCGCACTGCCGGCATGTTCTGGCAGAAAATTACTTACTCCTTCTCACTACGCCTATTTAAGGATCAGCGACGGCTGTAACAACCATTGCAGTTACTGTGCTATTCCAGCCATCCGCGGTAATCTGCGCAGCCTGCCGCTGGATGAATTAATCACAGAAGCCAGGCAACTGGCAGCCGGAGGAGTAAAGGAACTCATCCTGACGGCTCAGGATATAACCCGTTACGGAGAAGACCTTTATGGAAAATCGAAACTCCCTGAACTGCTGAGAGCCCTGCAGGAAATTCCTGAACTGGCCTGGATCAGAACCATGTATCTGCATCCCGCCAGCATCAGTGATGAACTTCTGGATGCTATAGCTGGCCTGGACAAGGTCTGCCACTACCTCGATATCCCGATTCAGCATATAAACGATACCATTCTTGCCAGTATGAACCGGCGGACAAGCCGTCAGAAGATAACAGAACTCCTGCAGCGGATCCGCTCCCGAATGACTGATGCGGCTATTCGTACTACTTTGATAGTTGGTTATCCGGGAGAAACCAGGCAGAATTTCCTGGAATTAAAGGATTTTATCCGTGAACAGAGATTTTTAAGGCTGGGTGTTTTTGCCTATTCCCCGGAAGAAGGAACTCCGGCCTTTACCTTTACTCCTCTGCCCTCCCCCCGCACAGCCCAGCGGCGCCGGGATGAAATACTGCAGCTGCAGCAGGAGATCTCTTCAGAACTGCTCAACAGCCTGCACGGGAGCAGGATCAAAGTAATTATTGACCAGATGAGTGAGTACGAGGAATTTCGTTTGGAAGGAAGGGCTTATTTCGATGCCCCGGAAATTGACGGCACGGTTTTTATCAGTTCCGGGACAGCGCAACCGGGAGAGGTAGTGACTGTTGAAATAACCGATTCCTGGGAATATGATCTGATCGGTAAAATAGTGGAATAGGGAGCGTTCATGGCTGAAAGAAAAATATCTTGTACCGGGATTAAACCCACTGGTACTCCTCATATTGGAAATTATTTTGGCGCTATGCTGCCGGCCATAAAATTGAGCCGGGAATATGATGCCCGTTACTTCATTGCTGATTATCACGCTTTGAATTCTCTAAAAGATCCAGCCATCCTCAAGCAGTATACCTATGAAGTTGCTGCTGCCTGGCTGGCCTGCGGACTCGATCCGGATCGCTCCCTGATTTACCGTCAATCCTCTGTTCCGGGCACCTTTGAATTAACAACCATCCTACTGTGTTTTACACCCAAGGGATTAATGAATCGTGCCCATGCTTATAAGGCTCTGGTTGCCGGTAATGAGGAAACTGGCCATGACCCTGATGATGGTGTAAATATGGGGCTGTTTACCTATCCTATACTGATGGCTGCCGATATACTGCAATTCGATAGTGACGTTGTCCCGGTAGGCCGCGATCAGGCTCAACATCTGGAAATGACCATTGATATTGCCGAATATTTCAATAAGAACTACAATCAAGAACTGCTGAAAATCCCGCGGCCACTCATTCAGAGCAACGTGGAAACTATACCCGGCCTGGATGGCAGAAAAATGAGTAAGAGCTATGATAATTATATCCCCCTCTTCTGCGAATCAAAACAATTGCGCAAAATGATAATGAAAATTGTTACCAATTCCCAGACGGTCGAAGAACCAAAAAATCCAGATGATTGCAATATATTCGCCCTCTACCGGCTCTTTGCCGAACCGGATGAGATTTCTGCCCTGGCTCAGCGCTATCGGACCGGAGGTATGGGCTGGGGAGAGGCCAAACAAGCGCTTTATGAAGTTGCTGAAAGGATTATAGCCCCCCTGCGGGATAAATATCAGCAAATTCTTTCCGATAAAGCAGAAATCGATAAAATACTGGATGACGGCTCCCGGCGAGCCCAGGAAATTGTGTCCGCCAAACTCAGATTCCTGCGGCATCACATCGGCATCTGAACTCCTAAAAATGTCTTAAAAATATTTGACACGGGAAAGTGCTGAAAATAAAAGTGTTCACCATTAATAAACAGGAGAAGTAATGTATACATTGTTACTGGTTATCCATGTGATCGTCAGCATAGCCCTGATCCTGGTGATCCTAGCCCAATCCAGCAAAGGCGGTGCCCTGGACGGATTGGTAGGATCTACTGCTTCCAGTGTTCTGGGCGGACAGGGAGCATCAAAATTCCTGAGCAACGCCACCAGAATCCTGGCCTTGGTTTTCATGCTGTTATGCGTTCTGCTTGTTTTCCAGGTTGACAGGAGAAAGACCGTCAGCCGGACAGCAGTTGACAAATTGAGAGAAGAAGCGGCTCAGGAGCAGCAACAGGCTCCAGGTGAATCCCTGCCGCTTATTCCTCAGGATGAATAGATTCTGATTAAATTTCATTAAGCAGAAGTGGTGGAATTGGCAGACACGCAAGACTAAGGATCTTGTGCCCGGTTAAGGGTGTGCGGGTTCAAGTCCCGCCTTCTGCACCAGATATAAGCCAACGCAAGTTGGCTTTTTCTTTTCTACCACAGATATTTCATTATAATATCTATGATTTCCTTGCTAACCGGGAGGTTAATATGAAATATCCTGTTTTAATTACTTTTCTTGTACTCTTTATTTCCGTCTGGTCCGATGGGAATGAGATTTCGCAACCGGACTATAATCTGGATAACCGGTATAATCCCTACACATCACTGGGTAACAGAGGAAATGTATCTTCTCAGTATGGCTCTCCGGAAGATGCTCAGAAACTGGTTGAAAAAGCA
>JAFGEH010000174.1 GCA_016931665.1 Candidatus Cloacimonadota bacterium
CAGCAGGATTCGCAGTCTGTTATTGAATCAGAGATTATAGGCAGCTCCGATGATGATAGTTTCATTATCCTGTATTAATTTTATCAGATAGGCCCGGCGGGTAACAGCAGTGTTTGTTTCTGATGGCTGCCAGGTGTAATTTAACCAATTCTCTTCATTATCCTGCAGCAGGTTTATCATTTCCAGCAGGAAAGCTTTCTCACCGGCATCAGAAAAGTCGTGGATATTACTGTTCTCTTTATCCGGATGGACAGCATTGAAAAGGACATCACCAGCAGCAGTGAATATGAAAATATTGGAATCATAGAAGATGTATTGAGCACGGCAGGATTTCATGGAGTCTATATAAGCAGTACTTTTATTTCTGAGAATTTCAGCTGTGCTGAGAACGGCTTCCTGTACATAATATTCATCTCCCGGGATATCATATAAGCCACTACCGATAACATAATCCAACCCGGAAGGGGCTTTAACGGCAGCCATATAGGTACTTTTCCAGCTGGGTTCGGAAGCATCCGGTTTGGGCCAGCGGTAATGTACCCAGCCTGAGTTTTTATCGTTTTTCACGGCATTCAGTATCATTTTACCGATCGGGCGGTTATCAGAATCTTTCAGGTCTATCATATTTGTACCCTCTCCCTCCGGATCGGGAGGATAGACGTAACGCATACCATCAGTTCCCCAGACGAAGATATACAGGTCATCGTGAAACCATTCGGAATCTGGTTGTCGGAAAGCGGAAAATACGGTTTCTCCATCTATTTTGATCGCAGACACTGCTTTATCGACAAATAACATCAGATCCTGAGGGGTTTCAACTACAGGCCGGCTGGTTTCAGGAACGCAGGTGACCAGGTAGAATAAGGTAACAATCAGAATGGCAAGTAAAAGAAAATTGAAATTAGCCCTGTTTGATTTCATTAGAAGACCTCCAGAATTTATTTATTATTTCAAGGTTTGTGACCTAACTCCATGATCAGGTATGAACTTTTCGTAAATCCTGATTTGAGATAAGTTTTTAGGGCTGGTTGATTATCCTGATCCACATAAAGCCTGATGCCAATTACACCCGGAGCAGCAGCAGCCAATTTCCGGATTTCCTGCATCATTGTAGTGAAAACACCCTGACGACGATAGCCTTCTCTAACATAGACGCTTTGCAGCCACCAGAAGAAACCGTTCCGCCAGTCACTCCACTCACTGGTGATCAGCAGGCTGGCCAGGGTAGTATTGGCATTTTCCGCTAACAGGTAGAACCCCTTTTCACCATCATGGATAACCGATTCCACACCCTTACGGGTTATGGCAGGATCCAGTTTCAGCTGCTGCGATTCCAAGGCCAGGCAAATATTGAATTCGGTGAGAAGAGGAATATCGGAAGCTATAGCTTTTCTATATTGTATCGGTGGCATTCTGCTTCCTGATATCTGCTAGAGGCTTCATCCGGTTGAGTAATATACTCGGTCTCTGAACGGTTCGTTCAACCGGATTGACTATCAGATGGTTCGGATCCGGGAAAGGCTGCAAGGATGGAATTTGGAATTGCTTCAGCTTCATGAACTTTCTCGGAGGATCCTGTCTGCGATCAGCCAACCGTGTGCCGTGGCATAGATAATGGACCTGGTTTCGCCCGAACAGTCCCCGGCAAAGAAAAGGTTCTTGATTCTGCTGTTATCCAGGCGATTGGAATAGAACTTGATTTCCGGAGCATAGACCAGATTATCTTCATTCCCCACCCCCGGGATTACCTGGTTAAGGTTCTCGATAAAGTCAATTATACTTTCGATAATACGTCTCGGAAAGGCCAGATTGATATCTCCCAGAATATAGTTCTCCGGCTCCATGGTGGGCAGCACCCGGTAAAGGTTCTTGGTTCTTTTGGATTGCCTGAAATTGCCATAGGTCTGAAGAATAACCTTGTTTTCACCGGCCAGGATATTGGTGAGTTTGGCAATATAGGAACCATAACCGATGGGGTCATTAAAAGGCTGAGTGAGTTTTACCGTGGTCAAAACGGCAAAATTTGTATTTCTGCTTTTTTCCTTTAATTTGGAATGGCCGTTAACGGTTACGAAATCATCATATTTTTCTATTACCACATAACCGGAAGGATTATTACAGAAGGAGCGGACGGTATAACCTGTCCGGCTGCGGTATCTTACCTTGAATTCATACATTTCGCGGTTGATATCAGCCACGATATGATCGGGCAGTTCAAACCGTACACCCAGGTCAACCCTGGTATTATCGAGTATGAGATCGGGATAGAGGCGGATGATTTCTTTTACCAGTTTATGTCCACTGCGCCCGACGGCGACCATGACAACATCGAAAGAATGCTGATCGTCGATCACGATCTTGCTGTTGATCATTTCTACTTGTGCAACCTGATGGTTAAAATGAAAATGAAGGTCGGGGATTTCACTGAATTGCTGAAAGATGTTATACAATACCATTTTCAGCTGATCTGTGCCCAGGTGATAGAAATCCGAGATCACTGGTTGAAATCCTTTCTCGTAAAAACGCTGATAATATTCCTGATTTTTAAAGGAACTGCCTGTTTCAATGAGTCCGTTATCGGTTTTGCCGATATAGAAATCCACCAGTTTCTTCTGCAAATCCAGGTCGATTTCCAGTTCTCCGCCCATTTCTGCGGAGACGAACAATTTACCATCTGCCCTCACACCTGAGATACTGGAAGAAAATACATCCGGGCTGCGTTCAAAGATATGGATCTCATGACCCTCGCGGTGAATTCTTTCCAGGAAACCGATAGCTGCTGCTCCAAAACCTACAATGGCGATTTTCATAGTAATTATCTGCTTAAGGAGTTAATCATCGGAAGAGTGATTTTTTTTAAGAAGGGTTCTCACATCTTCCGGTTTGAGCATCATTTCCCGGGCGATATCGTCATCCTTCCAGCCCTTATTCCTGAGGAGCATGGCAATTTTACGCTGCAGTTCGAGGCTGCCGAATCCATCATAGGAGCGGTAGGATTTTCTTCCCGGCAAGCGTTTTTCCTGATGTAAGTGGTGACGGGAGATGATAAGG
>JAFGEH010000175.1 GCA_016931665.1 Candidatus Cloacimonadota bacterium
AATGATTTAAGAACTTTTGAAAAGTTAACCTTGTTAGCGGTGATTGTCAAATTGAAATCTACTTTTTTATACCATGTAATCTGCCTTTTGGCGTAATTCCGAGAATGCTGTTTAGCCAGTTTCAGACAATCATCCAGAGAATGATCATTGAGCAGACAGGGAAGAAACTCCTGATATCCTACAGTTTTCAGTCCCGGATCGTTTTGATTATATCCTTTTTCCAGCAAAGAGCTGATCTCATCCAATAAACCAGCCTGCAGCATCTGATCCAGCCTCTGGTCGATCCGGGAGTACAGCATATTCCTTTCCGGCTGCAGCAGGATATTAAAAGAGATGAACTCAGGGGATTGTTGTTGCTCCTTCCAGAAGGAAGAGATGGGTTTCCCGGTATAAGCCTGAACTTCCAGGGCACGGAGAATTCTCTGCCGGTCATTGGGTTGAATTCGAGCTGCCGTAAATGCATCTGTTTTCTGTAAACGTTCATAAAGAAACTTTAATCCCAGGTTATCCAATTCGGTCTGAAATTTCTGTTTGATGCTGACGGGGATTTCCGGAATTCGGGCTAAGCCATTCAACAGGGATTTGATATAAAACCCAGTACCTCCTACCACCAGCGGGATCCTGCCCTTCTCCCACAGCTGATGACAGATTGTTGTGGCTTCCCCGGCAAATCTCCCGGCATTATAACGCTCATCGGGATTTATGATATCAATTAAATGATGATTAACTATTTTTTGCTCCGCCGGAGTTGGTTTGGCGGTGCCGATGTCGAGGAAACGATATACCTGACGGGAATCGGCAGAGATGATCTCCGTACCCAGAGTCAGGGCTGTTGTCACAGCCAGATCACTTTTTCCGGAGGCCGTAGGTCCCTGAATTGTGATGAGGGGAATTTTTTCCTGAGGCATGAAATCAGATGCGTTTGAATCTTTTCTCAAATTCGGTCATGGTCATTTTGATGATGAGTGGCCGTCCATGCGGACAGAAATACGGGACTTCACAGGCAAACAGGTCGTTGATCAAGGCCAGCATCTCTTTTCTGCCCATTTTCTTCCCGGCTTTGATGGCTGCTTTGCAGGATACGGATTTGGCTAGGCTATCCCGAAAATCTTCTGTTTCCTCGAATTCTTCCTGCAGGTTTTTCAGGATCTCGATAAAAACTTCTCCCCCATTCCAGTCTTCCAGTTCCGATGGTATTTCATCTATCACCAGTGAATTTCCGCTGAAAGTCTTGATATTGAACCCGATCTTGTGGAAAATTTCCAGGTTCTCCGCTACCTGATCCTGGATCAGGGAACTGATGTAAGGTGGAAGATCAAGCACAATCGGGAAGAGCAGCTTCTGGGAAGGTGCAGGTGCGCCATGTATGCGATGGAGTATCTTTTCGTATAAAATTCTCTCATGGGCGGCATGCTGATCGATAATCATCAGGCCATCAGCAACTTGTACAAAGATATAACTCTGGTGTAATTGCCAGGGATTGATGATCTCCTCTTCGGGCTTTAAATACCATTCCCGGCTTTGAGGTTGCAGATGTTCAGCCAGTTTCTGATTTTCTTCGCTGCTTTCCCGGAATATATCCGGTTGATAAAGGTTCTTCAGCTCGTTTCGGATATCCGAAAATCTACGTTTGTCCGTTTTACTGGTGAATATTTTCTTTTCCAGTTCGGTAGGTTTGGTCATTTCCAGATTTCCGGAAATTTTCTGCTTCAGTGTGACAAATTTCCTGTCTTCATAATCCAATAGGGCATTACTGATAGTATTTTTCACAAAATTGTGGACCTGTCCGGGATCATGGAACCGTACTTCCAGTTTGGCTGGATGAACATTATAATCTACCTGTCCCGGTGTAAGTTCCAGAAAAAGAATATAGGGTGGTGTCTGGCCCTGCTGATAGATCCTGAGTTTTCTAATAAAAGGTTCATAGGCTGATTTGATGCTGTGATAGATAATTTTATCCCGTATGTAGCGGCCGTTGATGAAAAGGTAGTGAAGGTCGGAAACGCTTTCCATCTCTTGTTCCAGTCCTCCAATATAACCGGAAAGAGCGATGTCGCCGATGCTTTGCTTCAAAACGATCAGATCAAGGTTCAAAAAGTCGGAACCAAAGATGTCGAGAAGTCTTTTCTGGCGGTCTGTAACAGTGGGATAATTCAATTTTTCCTGGCTGTTGGATATGAACTTGAAATGTACTTCCGGATGCAGCAGTGATTGATAATGAAGGAAGTTAAGAATATGTTTATACTCTACGGGAGTTGATTTCAGAAATTTCTTCCGGGCAGGGACATTATGAAACAATTTAGCAACTGTAATGGTAGTTCCGGGATTGGCTGAGGCGGGAGAAATCTTAATAAGTCGTCCTCCCGAATATTCGATCTGGGTGGCAATCTCACTGTCTCTGTCCCGGGTTATTAATTTCAGGTCACTCACCGAAGCAATGCTGGGCAGGGCTTCACCTCTGAAACCGAGGGAGGAGATGGTGAAAATATCACTAACGGTGCGAATCTTACTGGTGGCATGCCTTTCAAAGCTCAATACGGCATCTTCCTGATTCATGCCGCAACCGTTATCGATTACCTGAATCAGTTTCTTACCGCCGTCTTCAATAATAACCGTGATCTGATCAGCGGCTGCATCCAGAGAATTTTCTACCAGTTCCTTGACTACCGAGGCAGGTCTTTCGATAACTTCCCCTGCAGCAATCCGGTTGGCTACCTCTTCCGCTAGAATTTTGATTTTTGCCATGCCATCCTCTGCTCTCTGTTCTTATAAACCAGCATAAATATCATGAATTATTGAACAACCAAAAAAAACGGAAAATTTACCATTTCCTGAATATAAAGAAAACAGCCAGGATGATAAAGATGAAACCAACCAGGTAATTCCAGCGAAAAGCTTCTTTAAGGTAGAAAACTGAAAAACCGGCAAAAACAATAAGAGTAATAACTTCCTGAATCGTTTTCAATTGGGCAGCCGTAAACTGGCCGTAACCAATTCGATTGGCAGGAACCTGAAAGCAATATTCGAAGAACGCAATGGACCAGCTGACCAGGATTACCAAAGGCAGCGGAGAAGTTTTAAACTTAAGATGTCCGTACCAGGCGAAAGTCATGAAAATATTTGATATTAACAGGAGAATTATGGTCTTCAATCAGTTACCTCCCGATATGAAAAATCCCCTTCCGGGGAAGGGGATTATTATTTGCTGTATTTCTGTCTTAATTTTCTTCAGCCATTCTCTTATATTTCAGATATCTGGCTTTTACGTAAATATCGAAATCCTTTCTGAACTTCTCTACATTTTCCGGAAAGGTTCTTTCCAGGGCTGTATATCTCTTTTCACCACTGAGGAAATCTTCAACCGGAATAGTGGGTTCCCTGGAATCCAGTATCAGCGGATTTTTTCCTTCCTTTTTCAGTTCCGGATTATAACGATACAGTATCCAGTAACCGGAATCCACAGCTTTCTTTTCTTCCTTCTGGGTGTAGGCCATATCAATACCGTGATTGATACAGGGAGCATAAGCGATGATTATCGAAGGTCCTTTATATGCTTCCGCTTCCTGAATGGCTTTCAGGGCCTGAACCTTATTGGCACCCATGGCAATGCAAGCAACATAGACATATCCATAACTCATCAACATCAGACCCAAATCTTTTTTCACGGTTTTCTTGCCTGATTCAGCAAATTTGGCCACAGATCCCAGCGGAGTTGATTTGGAAGCCTGGCCACCAGTATTGGAATAGACCTCCGTATCCAGCACCAGGATATTAATATTGCGATTGGAGGCCATTACATGATCAACACCGCCAAATCCGATGTCATATGCCCAACCGTCCCCGCCGAAAGCCCAGACGGATTTGTCGATCAGGTAACTCTGCAGTTCAATAATTTTCCGGAGAACAGAAGCCTGCTCAGTTCCTGCATTTTTCATTGCTCCCGGTAAGGAATCGCGAAGTTTACGCGCATTCTCTTTCGCTGCCTGATCGGTATTGCTCCAGTTTTCCAGAGCATAATTTATAGTAGCTGCTAACTCATTATCCGGATTCATATTCAGCAGGTTCTGCAGATTGGATCTGAGTTGACGGCGGTTAGATTCCACCGCAAGTCTCATGCCAAATCCATATTCAGCATTGTCTTCAAACAGGGAGTTAGCCCAGACGGGGCCTTTGCCTTCACTGTTCTTACAGTAGGGAATGGTGGGGAAAGTTCCTCCCCAGATGGAGGAGCAGCCGGTAGCATTAGCCACAATCATACGGTCGCCGAACAACTGGGTGATCAGCTTGACATAAGGAGTTTCACCGCAGCCGGCACAGGCACCGGAGAATTCCAGCAGGGGTTGTTTGAATTGGCTGCCTTTCACGGTACTTTCGGAATTACTTCCCAGGATATCGGAGGGCAGAGCATCGAAGAATACAGCATTCTCTGCTTCGCCGGCTTCCCTTTCTTCCTGAATGGGTTTCATTACCAACGCCTCTTTGGGGCATTCCAGAACACAATCACGGCAGCCCTGGCAATCCTCGATGTAAACCTGGATCTTATATTTATACACATCCTTATCTTTTCCGGCTGCCTCAATCGTATGGAAAGTAACGGGCGCATCACTCAGATCTTCAGGCTTGATCAGCTTGGGCCTGATGGCAGCATGCGGGCAGATGATTGAACACTGATTACATTGAATGCAGTTCTCCGGTATCCAGTGCGGGACGAAGGGAGCTACTCCCCTCTTTTCCAGACGGGTAGTGCCGGATGGTACAAAACCGTCGAAAGGCATATGGGAAACAGGTATCTCATCCCCTTTTTCCCGCATGATTTTCTCGATGACATTCCGGGTAAAATCATCAGAATCAGCCGGGATCAGCTGCTTAACGGGTGCGGATTTCTCAGGCAGAGTTGAGGGTACTTCAATTTCAACCAGAGCCTCATCTGTTTTATCAACTGCTTTCCAGTTCATCTCAATGATCTCCTGCCCCATCTTACGATAAGATTTCTCTATGGCCTTCTTGATCATTTTGACGGCTTCGTTCCGATCCATCACTCCCGATATCAGGAAGAAAGCAGTCTGCATCACAGTATTGATCCGGGTACCCAGCCCGACTTCATTGGCTATCTTCAAAGCATTTATATTATATAGCCTGACTTTTTTATCAATGATCGTCTGCTGCATATCCCGGGTAAGATTTTCCATAACTTCGTTGCTTTCCCAGATTGAATTCAGAAGAAAAACGCCGTTTTCCTTGATCCCTTCCAGGATGTCGTAACGACCGATAAAAGCCTGATTATGACAACCGATGAAATCGGCATTTTCCACCAGGTAGGCAGACTGAATCTTCTCTTTGCCGAAGCGCAAATGGCTTCTGGTTATGCCGCCGGATTTTTTGGAGTCGTACTGAAAATAACCCTGAGCATACATATCTGTATTATCGCCGATGATTTTTATGGAATTTTTATTGGCTCCCACAGTTCCATCCGAGCCCAGTCCCCAGAATCGGCAGCTGATTGTTCCTTTAGGTAACGTGTTTATATTCTCATTAATTGGCAGGGATTTGTGAGTCAAATCGTCATTGATTCCCACTGTGAAACCATGGAAGCATTCCTTATCCAGATGATCATAGACAGCTTTCACCATGGAAGGTGTGAATTCCTTGGAAGAAAGCCCGTAACGGCCACCGATGATGGTCAGGTCCGAACGGTCCTTCAAGGCTGCAACAATATCCAAGTAAAGAGGTTCACCAATAGCCCCGCATTCTTTGGTGCGGTCGAGGACGGCAATTTTTTTCGCACTGGCCGGGATAGCCTTGACCAGAGACTCAACGGAGAAAGGCCTGTATAACCTGACTTTGATCAATCCGAGTTTCAGACCACGATTATTATTCAGGTAATTAATGGTTTCCTCAATAGTATCAGTGGCACTGCCCATGGCGATTATTATTTTTTCAGCTTGCGGATCCCCCACATAATCGAAGAGATGATAATGGCGGCCAATAACATTGGCCAGAGTATCCATGTATTCCTGGACTATAGATGGGGTGGCATCATAATACTTGTTAACAGTTTCCCTTCCCTGAAAGTAGACATCTGGATTTTGAGCACCTACCTTGACTCGGGGTGAATCCGGATTAAGGGCACGACGGCGAAAATCTTCCACATATTCTATATTTAAAAGCCCTTTTAATGTTTCATAATCTATCTCTTCGATTTTCTGGATCTCACTGGAGGTGCGGAATCCGTCAAAGAAATTGAGGAAGGGAACTTTCGATTTCAGAGTAGCCAGATGCGAGACTATGGCCAGATCCATGATCTCCTGAACAGATCCGGCAGCCATCAGGGCGAAGCCTGTATTCCGGGCGGACATGACATCGGAATGATCTCCGAAGATGGATAGTGACTGGCAAGCCAGGGACCGGGCCGTGACATGGAAGACGACGGGCAGCATTTCGCCAGCTATTTTATGCATATTAGGCAGCATGAGCATTAATCCCTGCGAGGCGGTAAAAGTTGTGGTAAAGGCTCCGGCAGACAGTGAGCCATGCACAGCACCGGCAGCACCAGCTTCGGATTGCATGGCAATAACATCAACCGTCTCACCGAAAATATTTTTCCGGTTATTGGCAGCCCAGGCATCTGCCATTTCACCCATGGATGAAGAAGGAGTGATCGGGTAAATAGCAGCAACTTCACTGAAGGCATAGGCCACATGAGTAGCAGCTGTATTCCCATCCATAGTGACTTTTTTGAACTTTTTCATGGTATCTCCTCAGTTCATTTAATATTAAATTCTTTGAACGTAAATTTGGTAACAGAGAAATTCAGTCAACCATAATTTCGAGTTGACAGCTATCTTTCCAGCTCCGGTAAATTCAATTGGAAGTATCTGAATTGATCCTCTTTTATTACTTCCCGGGAAAGAGTTTCCAGGATATGGCTGATTCTGTTCTGGATTTGATATCCTGCGTTATCTTGGGAGTTATCTTTCAATTCATTCAGAAAGAACCAACTCAATAAATATTGACCTTCCAATTCTGCCATTTCAGCCAATCCAGATAAGATCTCAGTTTTCCGATTATCGGCAGGGAATTCCGCATATAGACGGATCAGCGATCTACGGGCAGCCGGATAGCGATTCAGAGAGAAATTAGCCAGATAATTCAGATATAGGGCATCCTGGATCAATTGCTTATTTTTGCCGGCAATGATCGTATTGAGCAGGTTAACAGCCCTGGAATAATCCTTCAGCAGTATATAATTAGCAGATTTTTTTAACTGCAGAGCAGACTGGTCTTCGTATCCTGATTCCTGAATAACAGTATTGTATATATCATTCGCCTCATCGTACAGCAGGTTTTTTTCGTAGATCTCGGCCAGAGTCAGGAGAAAATCGTCTCTTAGATGATGATTTCCCAGGTTATCTATGATTTCATTCAGGGTTTCGATCTGGTCCAGGGGAATTAACCGGGGCAGCAGGGATTTGATATTGGCAAAGGAAGCCTGATGAAGTTTCACATTACGGGTGTTGATAAGTAAATCTGAAAAAATGTCAATTGCCGGTTGCCATTCTGCTATCCCCTGCAGGGCTATTCCACGGAAGAATAGCAGTGAGTCGCTGAGCAGAGATTCCTTTTCTATCATCTCCAGATGGTTGAGAGCCAGGTCGTATTCACCCTTATCCAGATAGAATTTAATCAGCTGATGATTATAATCCTGCTCCTGTGGCAAACCTAAAAAGGTTTGTCCGGCCAAATTGGAATTCAGCATCATCCATATCAAACCAAGAGCAATCACAAACCTCAATTCAGTTCCTCCGCCAGTAAAGAGGCACCCAATGCCCCAGTAATAGAAGAATTTTCAGGGATAGTTATTTTACTGTCAAGTATCTTACCTAAAGCTTGGACCATTCCCTTGTTCAAAGCTACCCCACCAGTAAATACCACTGGTGGTTGCCAGTGAGATTGAGCCAGCAGTTGGCGAATCCGACGCGCGATGGATAAATTCACTGCTTCGACTATACAATCAGCTCTCTCTCCCTTACTGAGGAGTCCGATGATTTCCGATTCAGCAAAAACCACACAAGTACTGTTAATTTCAAATTGCCCGGACACGTTTGGCTGCAGGTCACTGATCTCATCCAGGGTCATGCCCAGAATCGTGGCAACAACTTCCAGAAAACGTCCAGTTCCAGCTGCACATTTATCATTCATAAAAAATTGATCAACTCTTCCCTGTTCATTCAAAAGAATTATCTTGGAATCCTGTCCGCCTATATCAATCACAGTTCTTGAATGTGGCAGCAGATGCCTTACACCTCTGGCCTGGCAGGAAATCTCTGAGATACTCTGTATGCTGAAATCTACTATATTCCTACCGTATCCGGTAGCCACCAGCCGGGCAATACTATTTTGTTTCAGATTTGCCAGTCGCAGGACCTCTTCATAAAGGTCTCTGGCTGTATGTCTGGGATTAATGCCGGTATCACGTATTCCTGCCCGGAGAACCTTGCCAGCCTGCTGTATCACCAGTTTAGTAGTCCGGGATCCCACATCAATTCCGGCAGTTATTGGTTTAATGTCCACTTGAGTCATTGTTATTCCAGCCATTCATTTATGAGTCTGGGCAGCAAATCTCCGGTTTTACCCTGATGGAATTCATCCAGAAACAGATAATTTTCCGGTGCTTTGATATCTACACCTACAGTAACAGCGCCGTAGCTCCTGACAACAGGCAGGAACTGGGCAGCCGGATATACCACTCCGCTGGTGCCAGCTACCAGGAAGAAATCAGTTCTCTCCAGAATCTCGGATATTTCAGGCAGGAAATTTGGTAATTCGCCGAACCAGACGACATCGGGCCGCAACTCTCCTCTACAAACAGGACAGACAGGCACCAGAGGGTTAAGGTCAATTTCGTTCATGGCGTATTTTTGTCTGCATTTGAGGCAAAAACACCTGTGTAATGAACCATGCATTTCCAGTACTTTGGTATTCCCGGCCTTGAGATGCAGGCCATCCACATTCTGAGTGATCAGGGTAAAGTTATCCGGATAACGTTTTTCCAGTTTCATC
Source organism: Candidatus Cloacimonadota bacterium (assembly GCA_016931665.1). GTDB lineage: Bacteria > Cloacimonadota > Cloacimonadia > Cloacimonadales > TCS61 > JAFGEH01. The sequence goes on from JAFGEH010000175.1 coordinate 9,061, forward strand.
AGGGCTAGATGACCGGGATTTGGTTCAACTTTATGTAATTGATAATAGCGTGATTTATAGAATTTCCAGACCAGTTCAGGATCTTTCTGAAATGCACCCGGAGTGGCCACCTCTTCCAGGGGGTAATTTTCCCATAATCCGTTATTATCCCGGAAGGTCTTTATACCCGATTCAGCACTGATGCCGGCTCCAGTGAGCACTGTCATCCGCAGGCGATCATCAATTTTGTATTTGCTTAACATATTTCTAACTGAGAACGTGGATAAAGAAATTGCCGGGATTGAAATATTCCCGGGCAAGGTCATGAATCTGGTCCATACTGACATCATTCAACCGCTGGTCACGATCCAGGTAATACTGATAGCCAAAACCCAGAACTTCCAGAATGGAGAGAGTCTCTGCCCTGTTCAGCAGGCTTTCTTCTTCCAGTAACCTCTGTCCCCGGATATAATTTTTGGTCATCTCCAGATCAGCTGAGGAGATGCCATTATCTTTGATATCTTCCAGAATTCTTATGATATGGGCAATAGTTTCTTCCTCATTATTTTTATCAACGATTGCAGAAATCAGAAAATATCCCAGATTACGTACCGCCCGGAAATCGAATTCCACACTGTAGGCCAGCCCCCGTTTTTCTCTTAACTCGTCGAAAAGGATCGAATTCATGTCCCCTCCCACCAGTTGCGCCAGTACATGAAAGGCAGTATTCTTCTGGACCTGCGAAGTGGAACAGGCAAAACCTCCCAGGTTGATAACCGATTGATTCATTTTCTTATTAACATTCTTTTTATGGCTCGGACTGGATTGGTAATAAACTTCCTGCGGCAGCCTGCTAACCGGGCGGGCAGCCTGGGAGAAGAAGCGGTTACATGTTTTCTCCATCTGGAAAAAATCAAAATCTCCAACCAGGGTGAGAGTCATATCCTGCAGGGCATAATAATTATCATACCACTGAGTAATCTGCTTTCTGGTTAACCCTCGAACCGATTGCTTGGTACCTTCGCTGCTGATCAGATTGCTCTGTTTCCCGAAGATCATTTCCTTCCAGAGCTGAACGGCGTAATACTGGGGATAATCGCGGATTCGATCGAAGTTGCTGATATAGGTTCTCTTTAAGTTTTCCAGATAATCTCTGGGAAATATGGGCTGCAATACTACTTCAGCCATCAATTCCAGAGATGTATCCAGTAGTTCCGAAAAGCATTTCATATTGAAGGAAGTAGTTTCCGACCGGGGAGATATCCCGAAACTGATACCATTCTGAGAACAGAAATTAATAAACTGCTGATAATTTCTTTTAGAATTACCGTAAAGCATCAGTCCGGAAGTAAGCAGGTTAAGGCCACGATTGTTTATTCTTTCCTGCAGCTGGGATACTTCGCTGGTAAGGGATATCCCGATGGTAGGCTTACCTTTTACTTTCTTGAAAACAAGTTTCAATCCATTATCCAGATTGGTGTTAAAATAATCATTCGTTTCAGAATGAGTTCTGGTCCGAACCGAATTGATTTCCTTCTTCAGGGAGCGTTCATCAGCTAGAAGTTGCCGGCCAATATGAAAGATATATAAAGATTCGGGTTTGAAATAACGTGATATTACCTTATTGATAACCGGGCGGGTCAGCCGGTTGAGACGGGCGGGATATTTCAGGAAATTCTCGTACGTAGTGAGCAGTTCTTCAGAACCCAGACTGGAAGCAAGAGATTCTACGTATTCGAAGGTATATTTGTAAAAATAGATCATTTCCTTCTTGAATTCTTCGATTTCAATCTCATTCAATCCAAATTCAATCAGGAGCTGCAACTCTTCCAGGAAAACCGAAATGATTCTCTGCAGATCAGCTTTCTTCTTCGGCATGACGAGGATGATATTCATTCCGTTATTAATACCGCTGAGAGAATGCACTTTTATGCTGTCTACCAACTGCTCCAGATTGAATAAGCGGGTATATAACCTGGAATTCTTACCAATGGCAAAGGCTTTACAGATCAGCGATAAGGCGTAGGAATCAGGATGTGAATCAGCCACGTCCGGCAGCCCGAAAGCCAGCATGTCATTGGATATCTTCCTGCTGAAGGAGATCAGCCTTGGCTCGGAAGGGAAAGCCTCTTTCCTGAGCTGTCGGCGACTGAGCGAACGATTCTTCCAGCCTGCAAATTGCTCAGGTACTGCCTTCCTGATCTGATCCATAGTGATTGCTCCGCATACAACCAGAAAACAGTTATCGGGGATATAGTATTTTCGGTAAAATTCCTGGAGATCCGATCTGGTTGCTCCGGTAATATTCCTTATATCACCGATTATCGGATTACGATAAGGATTGTGCTTGAAATAATGCCTGGGAATTTCCTCGATAAAAAAATCTTCCGGATCATTCTGAAATTGTTTGTGTTCTTCCAGGATAACGCTTTTCTCAGCCCGGAAATCTTCTTCATCATAATTGGCATTCTGCACCAGATCGGCCAGAACAGCCAAGCCCTGCTGGAAAAAATCCGCAGGGAGGGTTATATAATAACAGGTAGAATCATATTCAGTATATGCATTTATGTGCCCGCCCAGATTAGTTACTGTATCCATTACAGAATTCGCCGGGAAATTCAAGGTAGATTTAAATACTAAATGTTCGGTAAAATGGGCAAACCCGGATTCTTCCCTGCTTTCCCAAGCTGATCCTATTCGTACATATAATTGAATACATACTAAGGGATTAGAATTATCTATTGCATAAATTACTTTAAGTCCATTTTCGGTGATGAAGGAAGAGATTTTATCCATTAGTTTCATCCTTGCTGCGGGATACACTGGCGTAAGCGTTGTGACTGTGAATGGATTCCAGATTTTCGGCTTCGACCTGAAAATCAGTTATCCTGTTGTCCTGCATCAGTTTCAGGGTTAGCTCCCGGACAATATCTTCCACGAAGGCGGGATTTTTGTAAGCCTGTTCTGTAACGAATTTCTCATCAACCCTTTTCAGTAAAGGATAGATCTGGCTGCTGGCCGTATCTTCCACCATTTCGATCAATTCTTCCAGCCAGATAAAATCATGGAACCGGACTTTTAGGCTGATAATAGACCTTTGGTTATGAGCACCGAAGTCGCTGATTTCTCTGGAGCAGGGACAGAGTGAAGTTACAGGAACCTCAACTCCAATTATCAGCTGGAAGTTATTATCCAGAGAAGCTTCGAAAATACAGTTATAAGCCTGCAGGGAAGCGATGCCGGAGACGGGTGCTTTTTTTTCCATGAAGTAGGGGAATTTTATAGTGGTATAGGCCGCTTCGGCTTTGAGTGCCAATTTGGTTGCCTGCAGGAATTCCTGCAGATTGGGGATAAAATTCTCCTGGTGGAATCTGTTCAGAACCTCTAGGAATCGGCTCATATGGGTTCCGCGGTGATCATGGGGTAATTGCACGTAGATGTCCAGGTCTGCCACGGTGTGCTGAGTGCCACGTGCTCTGTCTTCCACAATTATCGGATAGCGTACATTCTTCACTCCAACTTTGTCGATGGTTATCTTGCGTAGATCTGTCTGACTCTGTATGTCTACTCTGTTTTTCATGATAAATCCTTTTTATCTCATTCCAGAAAATCAGCAAATCCGTCAGTTTGCCGGGAAGATAACCCGCTGGTGGTTTCGAAGAAAATTATTGCTTCCAGCCCCGGAAGTGAGTCAGCCAGGGCAATGGCTTTCCCGGCCGGTAAAAGAAAAAGGGCCGTGGAATAGGCATCGGCTATAACGGCGGTGGAGGCAATTACTGTTACTGATATATTATTCATGGCCGGATACCCTGTTAACGGGTTCAGAAGATGATGATACCGCACACCATCAAGGAAGAAACTACGCTCATAATCACCGGAAGTGGCTATGGCCGCATCCTTGATTCGGATAACTTTGATCACTTCATTTTTTTCTTCCCGCGGATGCTGAATACCAATGCGTAATGGTTTTTTCTGACCGAAAAGCCGGATATCTCCCCCGGCATTGATGATTGCGGAAAGAACTTCCTGTTTTTCCAGATAATTACATAGCCGGTCGATAATATAGCCTTTGGCCAGACTACCCAGATTAAGTTTAACACCAGCTGGGCGGACAAGTGAATCCTGCCTGATCAGAATTTTATCATATCCTACAAAAGAGAGAGCTTGTTCAATTTCTACGACCAGGGGTACTTGGCCAGCTTCAAAATCCCAGATTTCAGTTAGAGCTCCAACAGAAAGATCATATAATGAATCGGACTGCAAATAGAGATCCCGGCCGATCTGCAGCATATCATGAATACCTGATGTGATAGAAACAGTATCCGATTCTGAGAGATTAATATTCTGTATTATGCTGTTTTCCTGGTAATAGGACAATTCCTGGTCCAGGCTGTCCACCAGAGTAAAACATCTGCTGAGCAGCTCATTTGAAGCAGGGTTTCTGGATGTGATAGTTATTTCGACAATTGTATCAAGCAGGAACTGGCTGCCAGTGACTGTATATGTCCTGCGTTTATGAAGAAAATATCCGCCGGCCAGCAGAATAATCAACAGTATGATATTGATGACATCTTTTCGTTTCATGTTTTCTTAAATATCCTTAAAAATAAACACTTAACAATATATTTAGGTCAAAAAAAACTGTTTATATATTTTGTCAAATAGATAAAACGCGGGAAAAGGAATATAAATGATTTTTGGATAATCTGTTAGGGACGATAATACTCCAGGCTTTTCAGATGAAAACCTGTATGAAGATGTTCAGAGAAGTGGAGGAAGAGGATCTGGTTTATTTCCTGAATGGTGGCTGGCGATATGATCATCTCCTGGAGATAATTACCGATATTTTTCATTTTAACCAGCAAATCAGCCGTTTCAGGCATTATCGGTATGGAAAGGGATCCAGATTGTTGCTGATGGCAATAGCTACAGAGAAAGCCGTTTCCGGAAGGATAAAAAGCAGCAGGAGTGTTTTCCGATTTCCCGCATATCACACAAAGCTGCAGATCAAACTCTATCCCGAAGATACGAAGAATTCTCAGCAAAAAACGCCAGAAGATAGCTATCCCATTGTGTGATGTTGAGATAAGAGTATCGAAGTATCTGATGGTGAGATCATACAGAGCAGAGGCTTCCTCCCTGGGAATTTCCAGTTGGCGATAGGTTTCCAGGGCAGATTGCATAAGAATATTGGTATTCAGGTCAATTTCCTGGAAGTAGGATTTGATCAGATTAACTGATTTCAGAATATACCAGGGGGATTCCGGTTTACCGGTAAGCCTTATTTCCAGGTCGTTCAGAAGTTCGATCATCCCGGAATCCTTATTATTCTCCCGGCGAATACCCTTGGCAATTACAGAGATTTTCCCGGCCTTTTCTGAGAAACATTCCAAGATAAAGCTGGAATCCTTGAAAGGGGTTTTACGGAGAATAAAAGCACGGGTCAGCAGATCGCGGTGAGCTCCGCTCATACATCCTCATTCCACGGTTACGCTTTTTGCCAGGTTACGGGGCTGATCCACATTCAACCCGCGGATATCCGCCACGTGATAAGCCAACAGCTGCAGCGGGATCACGGAAAGTAGCGGCTGCAGGACATCCATAGTATCGGGGATATAGATCACATTCTCCGAAAATTCCCCTACCCTTTGATCACCGTTGGTGGCTATGCAGATGATACGCCCGTTACGTGCTCTGACTTCCATCAGATTGGAAATGATTTTATCGTAGATGGTATCACGCAGAGCGAGGGCGATTACCGGCATATTCTCATCAATCAGGGCAATCGGGCCATGTTTCATTTCCGCAGCGGGATATCCTTCAGCATGAATATAGGAGATCTCTTTAAGTTTTAAAGCGCCTTCCAGGGCTACCGGGTAATTCACGCCCCTGCCCAGATACAGGGCATTACTGGCCTGGCTGATGGTAGAAGCAATCTGCCTGATCTGATCATTCTGTTCCAGAATGGACTGAATCTTTTCAGGCAGGATCTGTAATTCCTTAATGAATTCTGTACCGAAAGCCGGGGATAAATGATGCATCCTGCCCAGCAGCACTGCCAGCAGAGTAAGGACTGTAACCTGAGAAGTGAAGGCCTTGGTTGAAGCAACACCTATCTCCGTGCCGGCGTGAATGTAGACTCCACCTTCGGTCTCACGGGCGATTGAACTGCCCACCACGTTCGTTATCCCCAACACACGAGCGCCTTTAGCTTTAGCTTCACGCAGAGCAGCCAGGGTATCGGCTGTTTCTCCGGACTGGCTGATGAAGAAGGCCACTGTTCCTGCCGGAATGATCGGATTCCGATAACGGAACTCACTGGCATATTCCACTTCTACCGGGATTCTGGCCAGATTCTCAATGATATATTTACCTATCAGTCCGGCATGCCAGGAAGTGCCGCAGCCGATGATCTGGATCTTCTCAATGCGGTGCAGTTCCTGTCCATTCATATTCAGGCCGCCCAGGCGCACAGTTGCCAGTTCTCCGCTCAGTCTGCCCCGGAAGGCGTTTTCAATGGCCTGGGGTTGTTCAAATATCTCCTTAAGCATGAAATGCCTGAAATTGCCCTTATCAACAGCAGAAATATCCCAATCGATCTCCGAAATACTGGCTTCTACCACCTCTTCATTTAAAGTGGTTATTTCAAAATCATCGGGGTTAACGGTTACAATCTCATCATCATGCAGATAGATAACTTTCTTGGTATGTATAATAATAGCATTAACATCTGAAGTTACAAAGAATTCATCTTTGCCGATACCCAGAATGATCGGACTGCCTTTACGGGCGGCTATGATCTGGCCGGGCAGTTCCTGGCAGATCAGGGCAAGGCCATAGGTGCCCTTAACCAGCTTCAGAGCTTTGATCAGAGCTTGTTTGATGTCCTTTTCCTGATTATAGAAATGACCGATCAGCTGGGCCAGGACTTCGGTATCTGTTTCACTCCGGAATTGATAACCCTTTTTTACCAGTTGGGCCTTCAGGGTATGATAGTTCTCGATAATCCCATTATGAACCAGGGCAATTTTCTGATCGGCCGAGGTATGAGGATGGGCATTGAGGGT